>CAYGIB010000001.1:0-27491 GCA_964349735.1 uncultured Oscillospiraceae bacterium
CGGCTATGCAGACGACAGCCGTCTATGCATGTGTCCGAATCCTTGCAGAAGCAATCGCAGGATTGCCACTTCAAATGTACCGGCAAAATCCTGACGGCAGCAAGGAAAAAGCGATCACCCACCCTCTCTACTATCTACTTCATACAGAACCGAACCCAGAGATGACTTCATTTGTGTTTCGAGAAACACTCATGGGTCATCTTTTGCTTTGGGGAAATGCCTACGCACAGATCATTCGAGATGGAGCAGGTCGCGTTCTTGCCCTCTACCCTCTCCTTCCGGGAAAGATGACTGTGGATCGAACGGCAAATGGTCAACTCTACTACGAGTACCGTACGGACAATGGATCCGTCATTCTTCATCCAGAAGACGTTCTTCACATTCCGGGACTTGGGTTCGATGGTCTCATCGGTTACTCCCCCGTCGCGATGGCAAAGAATGCCATTGGCATGGCTATCGCCTGTGAAGAGTATGGCGCATCGTTTTTTGCGAACGGTGCGAATCCCGGCGGCGTTCTAGAGCACCCAGGAGTTGTGAAAGACCCCAAGCGTGTCAGGGAAAGCTGGAATACGGTCTATCAAGGCAGCGGAAACGCACATCGAGTTGCCGTACTTGAAGAGGGCATGAAATTCCAAGCTATTGGAATCCCGCCCGAACAAGCACAGTTTCTCGAGACGCGGAAGTTCCAAATCAATGAGATCGCGCGCATCTTCCGCGTCCCACCGCACATGGTCGGAGATCTTGAAAAGTCGAGTTTTTCGAACATTGAGCAGCAAAGTCTCGAGTTCGTGAAATACACACTCGATCCCTGGGTCGTGCGATGGGAACAAGCCATACAGAAAGCCCTGCTGCTTCCGTCCGAGAAAGATGTCTATTTTGCACGATTCAATGTCGACGGTTTGCTTCGTGGAGACTATGCCAGCCGGATGAGCGGATATGCAACCGGAAGACAAAATGGCTGGCTTTCCGCAAACGACATCCGGGAACTTGAGGATATGAACCGCATTCCCGATGACGAGGGTGGCGATCTGTACCTAATCAATGGAAACATGACAAAGCTCCGAGACGCGGGTGCCTTTGCCAATTCAAACACAGTCTCAAACGATCCAAATAAGGAGGAATCAAAACATGCATAGAAAGTTCTGGAACTGGGTGAAAAACGAGGATGGCTCCCGAACGCTTCATCTAGATGGGGCAATTGCCGAGGAGTCGTGGTTTGGTGACGAGGTCACACCCAAACAGTTCAGGTCTGAGTTGGTATCTTCGGAGGGAGATATCACCGTTTGGATTAATAGTCCGGGAGGAGATGTCTTCGCCGCCAGTCAGATTTACAACATGCTCATGGAGTACAAAGGTCGAGTCACGGTGAAGATCGATGGAATTGCAGCCAGTGCTGCATCGGTCATCGCCATGTCCGGCACGGAGGTTCTCATGTCCCCGGTCAGCATGTTGATGATCCATAACCCCATGACGATTGCCTTTGGCAACACGGCTGAAATGGAAAAAGCCATCGCTATGCTATCCGAAGTCAAAGAGAGCATCGTGAATGCGTACGAGCTCAAGACGGGTATGTCGCGCGCAAAAATCTCTCACCTGATGGATGCGGAGTCTTGGTTCAATGCAAAAAAAGCCGTTGAACTCGGGTTTGCTGACGGCATTCTATTCGAACACGATCCGGAATCGGGTGAAAGTGAATCTTCAAAGGTCGGACTGATTTTCAGTCGACAGTCCGTCATGAATTCTATCCTGCAGAAGCTTCCACCCAACAAGCCCAAAGAGCAAGAAGAACTGAATAAAGGAACCGAAATCAAGTCGCTTGAGAAGCGGCTTTTTTTATTGAAACCGTAGGAGGAAAAATCATGAATAAGGCACTGGAACTGCGCGAAAAGCGCGCGAAAGCATGGGAAGCCGCTAAGGCTTTTCTTGACACCAAAAGAGGTAACGATGGCATGTTGTCCGCAGAGGACACCACGACCTACGAGAAGATGGAATCGGATGTGGTTTCGCTCGGAAAGGAAATCGACCGACTCGAGCGTCAGGCTACAATCGATCTGGAACTGACCAAGCCGTTGAACTCCCCCATCACCAACAAGCCCGATGCCAACCGAGCATCTAAAATCGGTCGTGCCTCTGATGAGTATATGAACGCATTCTGGAAGTCCATGCGCAACAAGAACTCCTTTGAGATTCAGAACGCGCTCCAGATTGGCACGGACTCCGAGGGCGGGTACCTCGCCCCAGACGAGTTTGAAGCAACGCTCATTGAGGCGCTTCAGGAAGAAAACGTATTCCGTCGTTTGGCAAAGGTCATCACCACCTCGAGCGGTGACAAGAAGATTCCTGTCGTTGCCTCAAAGGGTTCTGCGAGCTGGGTCGACGAGGAAGGCTTAATTCCGGACACGGACGATGCCTTTGGGATGGTCTCGATCGGTGCGTACAAGCTTGCCACGATGATCAAGGTCTCTGAGGAACTTCTGAACGACAGCGTGTTCAATCTGGACAGCTACATTGCTACTGAATTTGCGCGTCGCACCGGAACCAAGGAAGAAGAGGCTTTTGTTATCGGAGATGGCACGGGAAAGCCGACAGGTATTCTTGCCGCAACAGGTGGTGCACAGATCGGCGTTACAGCAGCGAGTGCAACCGCCATCACGCTGGACGAGGTCTTGGATCTTTTCTACAGCTTAAAATCTCCCTATCGTGGACGTGCGGCGTTCCTGATGAACGACGCCACCGTAAAAGCGATCCGCAAGCTCAAAGACGGAAGTGGCCAGTACCTCTGGCAGCCTTCGATCCAGGCCGGTACACCCGATACCATTCTGAATCGTCCGGTTCAGACCTCGAGCTTTGTTCCGACGATTGCGTCCGCCGCGAAGACCATCGCCTTCGGTGACTTTGGGTATTATTGGATTGCCGATCGTCAGGGCAGAACCTTCCAGCGTTTAAACGAGTTGTTTGCGGCAAACGGCCAGGTTGGATTCAAAGCCACTCAGCGTGTCGACGGAAAGCTCATCCTGCCTGAAGCCATTAAGGTTTTGCAGCAGAAGACCTGATGATGGAGGTGTCGTATGTCTAACGTAAAGAATTACACCGAACAAGGTGGAGAAAAGACCGTTATTGGCGGCACATTGGAAATCAAGGAAGGAGCCTCGGTAACGGGGCTTTCCTTCCCTGCTGCTGCGAATCAAGCCAACAGCACCGCAAGCACGATTGCCGGACTGGTGACAGATTTCAACGCCCTCCTTGCCAAACTGAAAGCGGCCGGACTGATGGTCGCTGATGAATAACCAATGGACTGACGATCCATTTATTTGAGGAGGTGGGTGCGTTGTTTGTCACACTTGAAAAAACAAAGGAATGGCTACGAGTTGAGTCCAATGACGAGGACGCACTCATTGAACGCTTCATCGTGGCGGCGGAGGATATCGTTTGCGGTGTCCTCCGCTTTCCATTAAGCGATTTTGAAGAGGTGCCCGAAGCTGTCGAGCAAGCAATTTGCTTTGCCGTTTCCGTGATGTTCGAGCAACGTGAAAGCTTGGATATCACTGGCCTTTTGTCCGTCCTACGAGCGATGCTTTTTTCCTATAGAAAGGATGCCTGGTGACATGAAGATAGGAACGTTGCGACATCGGATCCTGATCCAGACAAAAACGATATCCGAAGATTCATTAAAACAGCAGACTGAGTCTTGGACGGATGTCGATACGGTTTGGGCGCGGATTGAGCCACTTTCCGGGAGAGAGTTCTTCCAGGCCAGACAAGAAATCGCAGAGGTTTCGGTGAAAGTTACGGTGCGGTACAGAAAAGACATTGCACCAAGCATGCGCTTGCGATTCGAAGATCGCATTTTTGAGGTGCTATCGGTCATAAATCCCGAGGAGCGTTGTATCTTACTTCTTTTGATGTGTAAGGAGGTGTACGCATGACAAGAATCGACGGCTTAGCTGATGCCATAACAAATGCCATGCTTGCCTACACCGAGGAAGTCGAAGATGCCATTCCCAGAATCGTCGACCGCACCGCAGAAGCTTTAGTTAACGAAATCCGATCCACGGCTCCAAGGCGGAACAATGGCGGCGCGTACGCACGAGGCTGGACCGCAAGAAAACTCGGATCCAGAACCCGATCCAAGGAAGGCTATGCGAAAATCATCTGCAATCCGAATCACTACTCCCTCGCCCACCTTTTGGAACACGGTCATGCCAAACGAAATGGAGGAAGAGTCGAAGGAAAACCTCACCTTCGTCCCGCTTGTGACAAGCTGGTTCCCGCTTTTGAAAAGAGCATTGAGGAGGCGATCAAGGGATGAGTGTATATCTTGCCGTGATTCTCGAAGAAATGGGCATACCGATTGCTCGAAATGCCTTTCTTCAGCCCCAGTCTCCGCCCTACATCGTCTACGTTTTCTCCCATTCCACGAATTATGTAGCGGATTCAAGGGTTTATCTCAAGCGAGGGAACTACCAAATCGAACTGTATACAGAAAAGAAAGATCCGGCTCTCGAGGCAAAACTCGAGGGCCTTTTTGATGCACACGGTCTTGTATACGACAAGACGGAATCCTACCTCGACAGCGAGAAATTGCTCGAGGTCATTTATGAAATCCAGCTTATAGGAGGATAAGAATATGCCGGATAACAAAGTCAAGTTCGGACTGCAGAACGCCCACTTCGCAAAAGTGACGGAGAGCGGGTATGCCTTGCCGACGCCCTTTCCTGGGCAGGTGTCTCTGACACTAAAACCGAAAGGTGAACGAGCCGAGTTTTACGCGGACGATATTGCCTACTTTTCCAAGGACGCAAACATGGGCTATGAGGGCGAGATGACCGTTGCCGATATTCCCGTTTCGTTCCTGAAAGACTGTCTTGGCTTCACCCAAGACAACAACGGTGCCATTTTCGAGCAGGCAGATGCCAAACAGATGCCCTTTGCTCTTCTTTTCGAGGTGCAGGGTGATCAGCAACCGAGACGATTTGTGTTCTATGAATGCATGGCTTCTCGCCCAAATGTTGATGCAAACACCGTAAAAGGCGCGATTGAACCGACCACGGACACACTTTCCTTTGTGGTTACACCCAGGAAAGTTGACGGCATGGTGAAGGCTGTTCTTGTCAAAAACGAGACGAATGCGACAGCGTTCAATAGCTTCTATACCTCGGTCTATGAGTTTGTAGCACCCACACCATAAGGAGGAAGTAACGCATGCAACGAACCGTACGTGTTAACGGGCAGGATCTGCCTCTGAAGCCTTCTGCCAATTTCATGTTCTATTACCGCAACGCCCGTCTATCCGGCGAGGAAAAGCCCGACTTCCAATCGGATCTCAAGAAACTCGCTGAGATGGAAAAGCTCAAAGGTACGTTGTCTGGACTGGATCCAACAAACGTATTCGAGGTGTTGGAACAAACGAAACTCTTTGAGTTCAGCCTGATTATCCGTCGCATGCTTTGGACGTTTGCCTATACCGCGAACAAGAATCTCTTACCGTTCGAGGAGTGGTGTGACGAGCTTTCCGAGTACGACACAACGGAAGCGTCAAGGACGGTAATGGCGCTGGTGAATGAGAATTTTTTTCTTATGCTGGGTGTTCAAAAGCCAAAGGGACCTCAGAGCGTGTAGATTGGCACGACGCATTGTATTTAGGCAAGTCGGTGGGGCTCTCATTCCAGGAACTGGATGAGATGACCTTTTCCGACTTGCTTTCTTATGTGTCGTTTTTAACCGAAGCCAAGAGTAAATCACGGTCAGCAACCCAAGATGACATCGACCTATTAGCGCTATAGAAAGGAGGGATCGACTTGGCTTCCAATATTAAAGGCATCACCATCGAGATAGGTGCCAATACAACAGGACTTGGAAAGGCACTCGAGGATGTAAATAAGAAATCGCGCTCCTTGCAAGGCGAACTGAAACAAGTCGACGCCCTCCTAAAACTTAACCCGGGGAACGCAGATCTCGTTGCACAAAAGCAAGATCTCCTGGCTCGATCGGTCGCGAATGCCAAGGAGAAACTTGACACCCTTCGCACGGCACAGGCACAGGTCGAACAGCAGTTTTCCAGCGGAACGATATCCGATGAGCAGTACCGTGCCTTCACTCGCGAGGTAGCGAAAGCGGAGGGCGAAATCACCAAGTTTGATCAGGAGCTCCGCCAGTTAAGTACAACAGCGGAACAAGCAGATGATAAGGTCTTGGATGTCGGTGATAAAGCAAATCAAGCCGGTCAGGAAATGAATCGTGCGGCAGAAAAGACCGGAAACCTCTCCGGTGCTCTATCAGGGATCGCAGGAGGTATTGGGAAAGCAGCGGCTGTGAGCATTGCCGCCATCGGAACCGCTGCTGTCGCGGCGGGCGCGGCTGTTATAAAGATGACACTTGACGCGGGGCAAGCAGCGGATGAGCTGATTACCCTTTCAAACAAGACCGGAATCAGCACGAAAACCCTGCAAGAAATGGAGTATGCTGCCCGCTTTGTCGATGTTCCACTGGAAACCATGACGGACTCCATGTTCAAACTCACAAAGAGCATGGACTCTGCCCGAGAAGGTACCGGAGCCCAGGCCGAGGCGTTTAGTCAGCTTGGCATATCGACCACCAATGCGGACGGAAGCTTAAAGGACAGTAAACAAGTATGGCTCGAAACCATTGATGCGCTCGGTCAAGTCACTAACGAGACGGAACGCGATGCCCTGGCCATGCAACTGTTCGGAAAGAATGCCAAGGAGTTAAACCCTCTCATTGCAGCGGGTTCGGATGAATTAGAGCGTCTCGCAACCGAAGCCAATGAAATGGGGGTCGTACTAAGCGACGAAAGTGTCGCTGCGCTGGGTGCTTTTGACGATCAAATGCAACGACTCCAAGCAACCGGTACTGCATTAACACAGACCTTGGGAGCCGCAGTCGCGCCTGCACTGGGACTTGTGACCGACAACTTAACGGAGGTTGCGGCTTCCGTTACAGAGGCTTTGCAGACAGGTGACTGGAGTCAGGTGGGAGATTCCATCTCCTCTATGATTACGGATATCGGCGGTATGCTTGAAAGCGCACTCCCGGACATAGCGGAACAGGCCTCCAGTATTCTAGGCTCCCTTGCGGAGGCAATCCTTGAAAGTCTCCCCACCGTCCTTCCGGTTCTGCTTACGGCAATTCTTGAATTATTCCAAACCATAGTCGAATCCATCGCAAGTAACGCGCCCGCCTTGGCACAGATGATCGTGCAAATGCTCACACAAATGGTGACAACGCTCATTCAGATGTTGCCAACCATCGTATCCGCCGGTATCCAGATCCTGGTTGCTTTGATTCAAGGCATCGCACAGAGCATTCCGCAACTGATCCCGGCCATCGTTACCGCTGTAACACAGATTCTGCAGACGCTCATTGAGAACTTGCCGCTCATTATTGAAGCCGGACTTCAGCTTCTACTCGCATTGGTTCAGGGCATCGTGGATAATATCCCAACACTCATCACCACGATTATCGAGATGATCCCGCTTCTGGTAGAAGCCGTCATGGAAAGTCTCCCCCTCATTATCGATGCCGGTGTCGAGATTCTCCTTGCCGTTGTAAACGGCATTGTGGATTCGTTACCCACACTTATTCAAACCATCGTCGACATGATTCCGATGATCGTTACCGCCATCGTTGAAAATCTACCGAAGATCATCGAATCCGGTATCCAGGTGATTATCTCTCTGGTCCTTGGAATTATCGATGCGATTCCGCAGTTGATCACCTGCATCATTGAGATGATCCCGCAAATTGTGCAGGCCATTGTAGACAACCTTCCGAAGATTGTCGATGCCGGTATTGAGATCATCAAGTCCGTTGTCGAAGGTATCTTTGATGCGATTCCGGATTTGCTTCAGGGCATTATCGATATGATTCCTCAGATCGTACAAGCCATAGCAGACAACCTGCCCTTGATCGTCGATGCCGGTATCGATTTGGTCAGCAGCTTGATCGAGGGCATTGGCGAAGCCGCAGAGGATCTTCTTACTTCGGCTGTGGAGCTTGCCGGGAATTTCATCGACGGGATCTGGCAAGGTATAAAGGATGCTGCGGACTGGTTATGGCAAAACATCTCCGACTTCTTCTCCGGGATCGTCGACGGTGTAAAAGATTTACTTGGCATCGCATCACCATCGCGTGTGTTTGCGGGCATTGGTAAGAACATGGGTCTTGGTCTTGCTGACGGTATTACAGGAAGCGTATCGCTCGTTGATCGCGCCATGGATGGTCTAAATGCGGCTGTCGATGGCGCAAAAATGGATGTGGCGATCGGAGGACAGATGTCCGGCGGGGTTACCGTTCCTTCGGGGAACAAGGTAACACTAAATATCCAGACTTCTTCCCTCGATGAAGGACAGATCAATATGCTGGTCAATGTCGTGAATCGTCGATTGGGTATGGCGTACTAGGAGGAATTTCAAAATGCATCGTAAGTTCTATTTGGAAAACAACCAACAGCAACGCTACAACCTGCAAGATCTGAAGAGTGGAGCACTTCTCGTTTCCCCTTCGGGTCTGGGTCTTTCCATGACACGAAGCTATGCGATCGCCGGGGACTCTGTTCGTTGTATCAGCGAGGAGTTCCCGGCCCGATCTTTTACTGCCGTGATTGTTTTAGATGGAACTCGTGCATATGACGGATACCGCGAACTTGCAGATTTCATCATACGATCGTCGAACATGAAATTAGTATATGCTCCTCGATTCGAGAGCACGTTCGGCGAATACCTCGCAGACGTCGAAGTAGAAAGCTTTACAAAAACCGAGGTGAAAGGCGGGCGGCTTGAGTGCGATATTGCTCTCACATTAAAGGGGGCTTGGTATAAACGGGATAGCCTACGTGTCGCTGCAGGAACTGCCGGATCAAGTCTCCAATATGAGCGCATGTACGACTACTCCTATAGCGATGAGACCATGGATGCCATTGATGTGATTAACGACGGACATTTTGATGCACCCATTCTTCTGGAGGCCGAAGGCGAGCTCGTGAACCCCAAACTGTCGCTCTATGTCCACGGACTTCTCCAAGCGGAACTCGTTGTAACGGCAGTTATAGAACTCGGAGAAACGCTAGTGTTTTGCTCAAAAGATGACCAACTCACGCTGGTTCGAAAGCATGCCGATGGCAACGAACAAAGCTTGATGGACTGCATTTCAATCGAAAACGATAACTTCTTCAAACTGCCCAAAGGTCTATCCAAGCTGATCCTCAGTGCAGACAACGAGATCGCCTCTCGAATTTTCGTTACGGTCTTCATGGCCTATAAGGTGGTGTGAGTGATGCAGGCATACATTGTTTCCAAAACGGATTTGAAAGTCAAAGACTTTAGTACATTGACCAGTTACGAGATCAACGAGGACTCGGCAACAGATGCTCCGAGCGGATTTGGGTTCGCCCAGGCTCCTCTTGCCGTGATTGGTGACTTTATCTTGTTGCAGAACCAGTACTTGGGCGTCATATCCGGCATCGAAACTGACAAGAAATTGAGTTCTGTCATCTTGCGATCGCTGCCAATACAAAGCCTTTTCTCAAGAAACATCTTGCTGGGAAGTCCAAATGCAATCACAGAAGCCTATGTTGCAACGGCCATTCAAGACAATTTCGTAAGCTCCGGTGATGTATTATCGGATATTCCTTATCTTTCTGTCGCTGCAAATACGCAGACATCCCTTGGCATCACCCCGCATAACGAGAACGGAATCTATAACCTGAATACATTCCTACGGTATGTTGCGATCCGGCATCAAATCTTTTCGGATTTTCATCTGACCCCCAATAGCTTGAACGTGACCTTAGAATGCCGCACCCCACCCATCCGAGTTATTGATGCAACGGTTGCGGATGTTCTTTCATTAAGCGAAACCGTCGTATCCGAATGCGTCTCCAAAGTCACGGTGAAAACAGCAAGTAGTGCCGTTACCTATTATCTTTTCGATAACGGTACTTTTGGCACCGATCCAAATGCAGGGACAAGACTTACCGGCAAGGTGGACACGGTATACTGCGAGAACCCAAGTGATGTCATACAAACCGCATCTGACATCTTCTCGAAAAATCAATTCAGTCATCTGATCGAGATGGAGATTGCAAGCGGATCCAAACTCTATGAAACAACGAACATGAAGCTCTTCGATCGGGCTTTGATCCGAACCAAAAGCGGAGTATATAACTCCTATATCAGCTTCAAAGGCTTACGTAGCACCAGTAAATCGGTGCTTTTCAAATTCGGGGATGCGCGTCTTGCGTTAACCGACAAATTAAAAGGAGGAATCTAGCGATGGCTTTACGCGCGGTGACATTTGACAAACAGAAAGTGAAATCCCAAGACGATGGCTTATGCCATACGCTGGCGCTAATGAATAAGTCCTGCGTAATAGAAGGATCTTCCGTCTCGCAGGATGGCGCATCCACTGTCAGCATCGGTACGGGTTCCTTTTTTGTTTGCGGCAGGCTAGTCAACATCACGTCCGTAGAAAGCCTCGGGGTTCCTTCGGTACCTGCCGGGCAGACCATGTACATGCGGGTTATATTTGAAGTGAACCTGAATCAGGCAAACACGGAAACAGAGTTCATGCAGGGCAGTTTCAAAACACTAACCAGCACCACCGGTTATCCCGCCTTGACGCAAGACGATATAAATAGCGGCGGGACACTGTATCAGATGCCGTTTATAAAACTTCGCGCCGACTCAACTGGAATTGTCTCCGGGAGTTTTGCCGATGAGCGCACCATGATTTACTCGGTTGCAACTTTAAAGCAAGATCTCGATGGCAAAGCTTCGACAACCCATACGCACGCTTCTTACGAAAGCTCGATTGCAAGCATTTACACTTCACTTTCAGGAAAGGCAAGTACCACCCACACGCACTCTTCCTACGAGACCTCCATTGCCAATATCAATACAGCCCTTTCCGGCAAGTCGAGTACCAGTCATACCCATGCGTCTTTGGCGGGATTAACCATAACGGATGGCGTCGGGGACAACACATGCAAGGTTGTGAACGTTGTCATCTACTCTGGAACACCGCCTTCGGCTCCGCTTCCAAACGGCACTCTATACATTAAATACATCCCGTAAGGAGGGTTAGCATATGGCAGGTCCTTTTCGTTCCAACAGCTCGGCGTATACCACAATGACCGTCAGCTTGTCCGTATCCCGTAATGGGCCGGACAGTCCCTCCTCCGTTGCCTACGCGACGGTGAACTGGTCGGTCACGACAGGAAGTGCTACCAGCCTCGGTTCAGGAACAAACCGTACCCTTTACATCTATCGATCCGACGGTGCGCTTCTCGGTAGCAGCGTCATCAAGAACAATGTGTACTGGGTAGAAAGCTCCACCTACTCCGGGAGCTTTTCCATTGGTTTTGATGCCGGTACCTACGATGCATTTGCCTGGGATCTATATATCCAGACATCTGCGGAAGGCACACAGTCCTGTATTTGGACGAATCGAAGCTACTGTACAAACTTCGGTGTCTCTTGGCCGCTCTTCTGGAGTTACGCATCGGCTCCGACAAGTCTTTCTCTTTCTCCGACAACGTATGAGAGTGCTGTACGACTGTCGTGGGGTGGTGCATCATCGGGGATCAATAATGGTATTTCAACCTACCACTGTTATTACCGTTACTCCGACGACTCGGGCGGCTCTTGGTCTTCGGAAACCGGTGTCGATTCGGGCGGAGCAGCATACATCGACATTAACACGGCAGCGTGGCCGCGCGGGCGACTCGTCCAATTCCACGTCTACTCCATTGCCGCACAAAACCTGCCTTTATCTGGCTTCTCCGGAACCGCGATCAAGAACCGAGCACCCAACAAACCTACGGGAACGCCTACGACCAACAAGAGTCTGTACTCGCCTGGAGAAACGATAACGATCACATTCTCTCCGCCAAGTCCACGCGATCCAGATGCGGGAACATCTGGAGATATCGCAGGGTACGAGGCGAAGATGCAATACCCGGATGGCACAGATTACAACAGTGGTCAGATTATGGGAAGCAATGCGTCCGGCTCAGCGACTACTATTTCGGTCGCAACCAATACCGGATGGCAGTCTGGTGTGCAGTGGAAATTTCTTGTTCGTGCTTACGACGCCTATGGCGTTCGAAGCGTCTGGTCGACGGCCTCGGCTCTTGTCCTCATTGGAACACCGCTAAAAGTGATGGTTGCAGGATCCTTGCGAAGCGTAGCCGAACAGTACGTTGTCGTGAACGGCTCGCTCAAGCAAGTGAGCGAAATCAAGGTCCTTGTGAACGGTTCGCTGAAGAACCTCACGATATGAAAGGGGGAATGTTATTTGCTTGAATTCATTACACGTTACTGGCTCGAGGCATTGTTTGGGCTGTTTTTAACGGGTCTTTCCTTTGTCATGCGCCACCTGATCCAAGAGGCCAAGGATGCCAAACGCACATCCGATGCAGTACAAGCCGGGATCCGTTGCTTGCTTCGAGACCGAATCATCAGTAGCTACGAAGAGTATTGTCGATTGGGATGTTGCCCATTATCGATTCGCGAGAGCACACAAGAAATGCATGCTGCCTATAAGGCGTTGGGCGGTAACGGCGTGGTCGATCATTTGGTTTTCGAGATGCATGAATGGCCAACTACCGTTAAGGAGGATATACGACCATGAGTACAAAAATCCCAAAAGCCGAAACACCGCAAAACTACTACACCGTGAAGCGCGGCGATACCATGCTTGGCATCGCACAGAAATTCAACACCAGCGTTCGCGCTCTAAAACAACTGAATAACCTTCGCAACCCGTCGTTTATTTTCGCGGGTCAGCAACTCAAAATCAAGGAGGAAGAATAATGGAACAGTCTAGATGGAGAAGCCCTGTAGCTTGGAGCGCACTCGCAGCGCTCCTTTTTTTTGTCGCAAAGACCTGGTTTGGTATTGAAATCCCCGGTTGGGATCAGTTCATTTCCCTGCTCATCGCCGTGGGCGTGGCGTTCGGTATTTTCAATAACCCGACCGAGAAGAAGGGATTCTAATGGTCAATCCGCTGCCATAGCTAGGAAGAACGGAGATGAGATTTCCTATGAATAAGTTACTGTCCTACACGGTCACACGAAAAATGCACACGCTTGTGATTCCAACGGTGATGCGAACGGGGGATTTCGATGCCTATATTCTAAGGCTAACACTCCCCGACATGACGTTAACCGGTGATGTGCGTCTTCGTTTTCGCCGTTCTGACGGAGCGGATTACATCACAGAACCGATCCCGATCAACGGAAATACGATTGAATATACGCTATCGTCGGTCGACTTGGCATGCCCTTCTCCCCTTCAAGCCTGGCTTCAGATCTCCGACAACAACTTGATTACTCCGCTACGAATCAGCTTTACAGGAATTGAAGGCGTGCCGTCTGGAACACCACTGCCCGAAGTCAACGAGTATCCCGAACTGCTCCGAAGAATTGACGAGGCAACAGCGGCAACGGAATCCGCTAACGAGTCGGCACTGTATGCTACGGCACAAGGTGTTTATGCTCAGAATGCGGCAAGCGAAGCGTTGATTGCAAAAAGCGATGCGCTACTTGCTGCAAGCCAAGCGACCGAGGCCGTTAGTCAAGCATCTATGGCGACCTCGGAAACTACACAGGCAACACAACTAGCGATAGATGCCGCAAGTCAAGCAAACGATGCAACAACACTTTCGGCTGCGGCAACGACACTCGCAGAGGATGCCGCACTCTCTGCGACAAACGTTGCTACCCTCGCTAGCGATGCTGCAAACTCGGTAAATGCCGCAAAATCCGAAGCCTTGCTTGCTGCTTCCTCGGCAAATGTAGCCGCGCAGAGTGCAACCGAAGCGGCATCCACTGCATACGAATCCGCTCAAGATGCGAACACCGCAGCAGATCAAGCATATGCCGTTGCACATCTCTCAGTAACTGCAGAAGATGTCCCTTCCGGAAATCCTCCAACGGCCACTCTATCCGATACGGGAAGTGGAAAAGTCCTCTCTCTTGGAATCCCGCGCGGCAAGGATGCCGTGAACCTTTATAGCAAGGCTGATGATAATGGGTACACAGGTTCCGAAGCGGAGTTCTATGCTCTTTTTACCGGTCTTTCTGAACCCATATATGACTCGATTCTTTCTTCTGTTATTGCCGGGATAACATCGCACAACGAACCAGACTCAATGGCTCACCCCCAAATGCAGGCAGATGTCGATGCCATTATTGCCGATCGTTCATTCTACTCCCTCAAAGCGGCAGGAGCCGTGGGCGATGGTGTGATCGACGATACTTCGGCTTTGGAAGCAGCCATACAAACTTGCATGACGACAGGTAAAGTCTTGTACATCAACAACGGAACATTCCGTTTTACTCGGCGGCTGAACATACCGGATTCCATCAGTATCCTGGGTGCATCTCACGACGTAAGCGTTCTCTTTTTTGATGGCGGACCCGCACACGCGGAAACACCCTACGACAGTGCGTATTGGCAAGAATCCAATGCTGCCATATCCATCCAGAGCAACAATTGCCGTTTGGAGAACTTCACGCTCACAGGTGGAACGAAGGCGTCCCCTTCTGCGCATTATGGGATTATCTACCATTTCCCCAACGCCAATGGTACGAACTACAGTTCTGCAGAGCGTGTGTTCATGACCAATGTGGATATCCGATGCTTCCGGTCTGGCGAGTATCGATACGCCGGTTGGAATCGGTACACCACATGTTGCCAATACATCGACAACGCCGAGTACGGGATCCGCTGGTATCCTCTGGAATCTGCAACGGTCGGTAACTGGGCTGGCTCCGGTGATGTCCTGATATCCAATCAGTTCATCGGAAATGGCGTGGCTGGGATCGGCTGTACCGCACTCTTTGAGACAACGTTCTTTAACTGCGTCTTTGAGTATAACGCAAGGGCAATCGAGGCTATTCGCTGTAACGACGTAACCTTCAAGAATTGCTGGAATGAAGCCAACACGGGAAACATTTATGTCGTGGGGTGTCTCAAGTTCGATGGTGGATATAACATCCAACCCTCCACCGTGGATCACGTACCCGAATCCGGTGGTGACATCGTTGTCTTTGACAGCAAGTCCAGCACCGTTATCTATTCAGGTGACACGATCGTTTATAACCAGCAAGGCGGGATCATCACCAAAGGCGTCGAGCTTGCAGCAGAAATCGACAACATGCTCTCCAATCCCGACTTTCTCGAATTCTCAGGTGGTACGCAGACCGTTCCTTCCATGCTCGGTTGGGATGTTTACGGACCCATTTCTGCCAACGGTACGACTCGGTTCATGGGGAAGAACACGGCGGAGTTTCTTTGTTCTGGTCGTGGTTATGACGTATATTTCGGATTTCGCCAAAACATCACAGTTGAAGTCGGAAAAACCTATACGGTTACGTTTATGGCCATGACACCAGATCGCTCGGCGATCGATTCTTCGGGGCTTTGCTGCTATATCGCGCACAAGAACCCGGCAGGTGAAGTGAGTTGGAATGACAATCGTTTCTTCTCTTTCGTGGCGGACAACACCTGGGAAGAAAAGAGTTTTCAGATCGCGCCGGGTGGAGATGACGCTTCCCTTTTCATTGGATTTGGTTGCTACCGAAACGGACACGTTTTCTTTGCCAATCCAACATTCGCGTCGAATGACTCGCTGACTGCAAACAACGTTTTTGTACGAAAGGTATCGGACACTTCTCTTTCGATCACGGACTTGTCCGGGGTAACCATGGGCACGGTCGCGCTCGACGCTGAACGGGACAGCTCCACTTCTCAATCCATTCAAACACATAACACAGACGCATCGGCACACGCTGATTTGCGCAGCTTGATAACCGATCTCCAGAACCGTGTATCGGCCCTGGAAACGTAATCGGTTATAGATCACACATGCACAAAAGGAGGATAGTATGCTTCAGGTATTCATTAACTTTCTCGAAGAAAAGGCAAAGTCCAATACGGCCTATGTCTGGGGTGGACAAGGGCACAAGGGCTTAACAGACGAGCAGATCAACAAGATGGAAGCATCGATAACCAATGCGAAGCGCGTGATGGCATTTCGAAATCATCTCATAAGCCGTGGTATTCCTGCATCGGACATTGAGTACTTTGATTGTTCCGGACTGGGTGTTTACCCGCTTCAAACAATTCTCAAGTTGCTCTCGTTTGATACAACGGCGGATGGATTGAGGGGATTTTGCGAACGAATCAACCGATCCGATCTGAAACGTGGAGACTGGGTGTTTCGGGTATACACCTCGGGATCCCAAAAGGGACAAGCGTATCACATCGGATATGTTGTCGACGATGCGCTGAATGTCATTGAATCCAAAGGTCGCGATGATGGCGTTGTGAAACGTCCGCTCTCTGCTTCTGGAGTACATTATTGGAATGCCTATGGAAGGCCAAGATTCTTTAAAGAAGAAATCGAAAGATCTGGTATTCCTACCACCTGGCGAGTATCTCGAGTCCTTAAACTCATCTCGCCCATGCAGCAGGGAAATGATGTTCGAGATCTCCAGTCTGCATTAACAGATGCCGGTTACCCTTGCGGGAAACTGGATGGAATATTCGGACAGAAAACGGATGCCGCTGTTCGGGCATACCAGGCTTCGCGCGGTCTCGTTGTGGACGGCAAAGCCGGAAGAAACACGATCACTGCCCTTGGCGGAGTGTGGGCTGGCACCACTTGATCTTCGCTTTTCAAAGAATATTTGCTTACAAAGAACCGTCGAGTGATTTTTCACTCGGCGGTCTTTTCTTTTGCCCTTTTTGTTCAAACGGCTTTCTTGCCTCCATTGGGTAGTGAGGATTAGGTACGCAAATGCCCGCGTTGTGTCTGTAGAGATTAGAGATCATTTGGAGGATTCCTTTATGGCAACCGTAAAAAGCGAAATTCCTGGTTTTACAAGAGAACCAACACCCATCTCACACGAGCAATTGAAACGCGAGTTGGCTTATTTTTGTTCCACTCGGATTCTGGGAAGCTTGGTCGACCAAGGTCTAATTACCGTGTCCGAGTGCAATCAAATTGACCTCTTGAATCGGGATTCTTTTTCTCCCGCATGGGCGCAAATACTGTCCGATATTCGTTGATATGATTTGGTTTCAGAGGTAATATGCAACACTACAAGGATGTGAGATTTAATGAAAGTAACGAAAATCACAAAACCCTCTCTGGATTTATCCACACGGAATAAGCTCCGTGTTGCAGCTTATTGCCGTGTCTCTACCGACAGCGATGAACAGATTCAAAGTCTTGAAGCACAAATCAAGCACTATGAAACCACAATAAATGCGAACCCCGACTGGGAGTTTGCCGGACTCTATTACGACGAGGGCATCACCGGAACGAAAAAGGATAAGCGTCCCGAGCTGCTTCGGATGATCACCGATTGCGAGAGTCGAAAAATCGACTTGATCGTCACAAAGTCAATCAGCCGCTTTTCCAGAAACACAACCGACTGCCTGGAGCTGGTTCGCAAGTTACTTCGTCTGAAAATTTTCATTTTATTCGAGAAGGAGAACATTCATACCGGATCCATGGACAGCGAACTCATGCTCTCCATCCTAAGTGGACTGGCCGAAAATGAGTCGGCTTCCATTGCCGAAAACGTCAAGTGGTCCATAAAGAGAAAGGTACAGAACGGCACCTACAAGATTTCATGTGCTCCTTATGGATACGATGTTATGGACGGACATTTGGTTGTAAATGAAGAACAAGCACATATCGTTCGTTTCATTTTTTGCGAACTCTTATCCGGAAAGGGTGTTTTGAAAATTACAAGGGATCTTAACGCAAAGAACATCCCTCCCAGAAAAGGTGGAACATGGTCAGAAGCTACACTTCGCGGCATGGTCAAAAATGAAAAGTACACTGGCGATGCGCTTTTTCAAAAAACATATACAGACGAGTATTTTAACAGGCATGCAAACGATGGCGAGAAGGACCAATTCCTTATCCAAAACCATCACGAACCGATTATCAGTCACGAGATATTCAACGCGGCGCAAGCCGTTATCGCGCAACGCGGAAAAGAGAAGGGGATCGTTCCAAAGCACCCGAAATATACGAATCGTTATCCGTTCTCAGGGAAAATCATCTGCGGCTTATGCGGTGGGACATTCAAGCGTCAGACGCATACAAATAGCCGATACAAGTATGCCTGGTGCTGTACGACGCATATCACCGACAAGGGAAAGTGCTCAATTCAGTATATAACTGAATCTGCCTTTGAATTTGCGTTCGTGACCATGATGAACAAACTCATCTTCGGACACAAGGAAATCCTGCGCCCTCTGTTGGAAGATATTCGTGGCAGAAACAGCGATGATACTCTTTTGAGCATTCGAACACTGGATGAAAAACTCGAGGAGAATGCCGATCAACGAAAGGTGCTGGTAGGACTTATGACCAAAGGCTACCTTGAGCGGCCAGTGTACGCAAAGAGCAACAACGAGCTTCTGCAGGAAGCCGAACACCTTCAATACCGAAAGACCTCTCTTCTTCGATTCTTAAGCAGCGATCAGCTACATGTCAGCGAAGTAAGTGAACTTCTTCTCTTTGCAAGCAAGGCAGACATGTTGACCTCCTTTGACGCTGTTCTCTTTGAGCGGTTTATCGATCAAATCATCGTATATTCCCGCACAGAAATCGGATTTGTGCTCAAATGCGGGATAACACTGCGAGAAAGGAGTGTGACATAAATGGCACACACACCTCATGGCTATCGGATTGAAAACGGGAAAGCGGTGATTGATGAAACGGCTGCGAAGCAGGTACGAACGTTGTTTGCGTCTTACCTATCCGGTGATTCCTTGGACACGGCTTCAAAAAAGTCTGGCATTCTTTCCGTCCATGGCTCCATCGGGAAGATTCTTCAAAACACCCGATACCTCGGAGACGAGTATTACCCCGCTTTGATTGAATCAGATACATTTACAGCTGTTCAAGAAGAGCGTCTTCGAAGAGTTAAAATGCTCGGTCGAGTCTACGAACCGAAAGATGCTGAAACGGTCATCTTCCCTACTCACTTCCGCATAAAGGAATCCACACAAAGTATGGAGGATCCGTTTCGCCAAGCGGAATACATCTACAGCTTAATTGAAACGGAGGTATCCGAAAATGGATGCAAATAGAAGTGTTACCCTGATTCCCGCAAGAAAACTATCTCGCAAAACAAAGGACGAAGAAAAGCCAAAACTCCGAGTTGCCGCCTATTGTCGCGTCTCAACAGACAGCGATGAGCAGGCCACCAGCTACGAAGCGCAGATTGAGCATTACACCACTTACATCAACGGTCATACCGACTGGGAGCTGGCGGGCATCTTTGCGGATGATGGTATCTCCGGCACCAACACCAAAAAGCGCGAGGAGTTCAATCGCATGATCGACGAGTGCATGTCGGGCAGCATTGACATGGTTATCACGAAGTCCATCAGCCGATTTGCTCGAAATACCTTGGACTGCCTGAAATACATCCGACAACTGAAGGAGAAGAACATCCCCGTTTTCTTTGAAAAAGAGAACATCAACACCATGGATTCCAAGGGTGAGGTTCTCCTGACAATTATGGCCTCTCTCGCCCAGCAGGAGAGCCAGTCCCTGAGCCAGAATGTGAAGATGGGCTTGCAGTACCGTTACCAGCAAGGCGAAATCCAGGTCAACTGCAAGTGGTTTCTCGGATACGAAAAGGACGAGAATAAGCGTTTGGTGATTGTTCCTGAAGAAGCCGAGGTCGTGAAGCGTATCTACCTCGAGTACCTCGAAGGTGCCAGTATGCTGAAAATCGCACGTGGTCTGGAAGCGGACGGCATAAAAAACGGTGCCGGAAAAGCAAAGTGGCATACGAGCAACATCAACTCCATCCTGCGAAATGAGAAATACATCGGTGATGCGCTATTACAGAAGACGTACACCGTTGACTTCTTATCGAAAAAGCGTGTGAAGAACAACGGCCTTATGCCGCAGTACTATGTAGAAAACAGCCACGAGGCGATTATCCCTCGCGAAATCTTTATGCAAGTGCAAGAGGAATTGGTTCGTCGTCGCTGTGTACACTTGAGCCAGAACGGGAAAAAGCGCAGCTTCAGCAGTAACCACTGCTTCTCGAACATGGTTTTCTGTGGTGAATGCGGCGAAGTCTTCCGCAGGATCCACTGGAACAATCGAGGGAAAAAGTCTATCGTCTGGCGGTGCATCAGCCGACTCGAAAACACCGGTCTATTCTGCGATGCGCGAACGGTGCCTGAGAACGAAATTCAAGAGATCGTCATGCGCGCGATCAATGATACGCTGGGCAAGAAAGATGATTTTCTTGCGATCCTTCAGCACAACATTGAGGTGGTATTGAGTCGTGGTGGTGATAAGGGACTGGAGATAATCGACAAGCGGCTGGAAGAACTGCAGATCGAATTGCTGAAACTCGCCACATCCAAATCCGACTTTGAGGATGTTGCCGAAGAGATTCATCATTTTCGCGACGAGAAGCAAAAAGCACAACTCGAGAGCGCCGGACGGGATGAGACGAGAAAGCGGATAGCGGATATGAAAGCGTTTCTGCGAAAACAGGATGCCACGGTCACCGAGTTCGATGAGGCATTAGTCCGACGGTTAATCGAGAAGGTTACGGTTTACGAGGATAAATTCACCGTGGAATTCAAGTCCGGCATTATGGTGGAGTTTATGAATAACCCCGATGCAACATGTACGAACAGAAAAACAGAAATAGGATTGTAACAATTGATACGCAAACGATTACGTTATACTTACGAATAACTGCAGCCTGAACTTCTCTTGATCCTGAAATCTCAAGAGCCTTCTTTTTCTCTCTTCTTATAATTAGTACTACTATAACTGTCAAGATTATGAAGACTATGATCGCTACCATCAAATACGCAACGAAAAGGTTAACATTTATCTTTTCTGTCAATCCTGGTCGAGTATGAGTCTCCTCCCAAATTGATAGAATATATGAGAAAAATGTAATTAAAAATATATCTATAACGTAAGAGATTAATATTATCAGAATCAAAAGCATTTTAATTATTTTTTTCATATAATCATCCTCTCTCTTTAACTATTAACGCATCCGCTAATGAATAATCTTCTGCACTATTGGACAATGTTCTCAAATTTATCTTTAATCCCTTTGGCGTAGCAAATGCTCCTAAGTAAAAGGACTTATTTTTCGCGCTCACTTTCACATCAGAAATTAAATTCCAAGCATTACATGCAACTTCAGCACAATTATGAGTTAGAGTCCAATAACTAACCGAATCCTTGCTACAATATGAAATTAGTTCTTCCAAATCATCTTCAGTAATATCTTCGCAAATATAGGTATTGGCTAAATAATCAATTTCATACCAAACGTATTTCGCAACCTCCATATTGTAGGCAACACCGTTTGCTTCATCTTCAGTCCCGAATTCCCACGAGCTATCTCCATCAGATCCGCTTACATCACCAGAACCCGACCCTTTTCCAAACGCACCATTTCCAATCGTAACACTTTCACCTACTTTGAAAGTATAATTACCCAGCGGAGATGCGTCTTTTGTTATATTATCTTTTGACCAGTTTATATCAGAATCAATTTTACTCCATCCATTTTCTAATGTTGATAAATCAACATTATCATTAATATAACTAGTATACACAAAGAAAGCATGTCCCGCATACCATCCAGCATCTTCGTAATCATAACAAGACACTAAAAACAGTTTTCCTATTACTCCTCCTGCAAGACCTTTCGCCATAGGTGCTGTATCTTCATCATCATTAATTCCATCTCCATCCGTATCCACTTTTTCAGGATCTGATTGGACCCAGAAAAGGTAGTTTACTCCTGCATCCTGGGGTGCATACATTTGATATTGCGACGCAAATACTCCGGAAATAACTTCTCCGTCAATTGTTACGATTATGTCTCCCTGTGATGTCTTTTCAATCCGAACACATCTACCCATTTCTTGTCCATCCGTGAGGCCATCACCATCCGTGACTATATTGCCCAGCGTGTCCTTTTCACTATCCGAGTGTCTGGTATTGGGGTCGGATGTATAAATATTTCCATCGATCCCCTTCATTCCTCCGGTTTCCAGCCAGTCGTAAAGTCCGTCTCCATCGGTATCCGTAAAATCAAGCGCAGGATCTTGTTCTGGGGGATTAATATAGTTGTTCCAACTCTGCTGGGGGGTTCCTCCGATTAAAGGAATACCTCCAGAACCGTACATCAACTCGTTGAGCGCATCATCAAACATGCCGTTTGAAAGCATTGGGTCGGCGATGTTGATGGCAAAGACTCTTCCGCCGCACTCGCTTGCAATGGAATACATCTCCGGGTTATAAACCATCGATACATTGGTTGTGATTAAGATCACCACCGGAATATTCCCGGCGTTATAATTCGCACTGTGACCTCGCAAAAAACGGACTGCTGCAGTCACATCATACGAATACGCAGTGCCCGTGCTTATCGCGGGTACAAAATCCGGAGCCATAAAATAGTTGAGCGCACTATTCATGAGTGCCTTATCTTCCGTCATAGAATTCCAACCACATCCGTACGTATCGTAGACTCTGCCTACCGACATTTGTTCACCCGGACGCAAATGGCTCACGAATTCTCGCATGATACTCAGCGAACTTAACCGTTGAGACTCCGTAAAGTACGCCGAGTCTTCCACCATGAAGATATAGGAATAGGTTTCATCGGCATACGTGTACGGAACGCCTGTTTCACCACTTGTATTATCGTAATCAATGGTTGCCGATGCATCTTGGATCCATCGCTCCAAATCGACGAGAATATATGTGCTGAAATGCTCCAGTTCTAGTGTAACGGTATTGATATTCTCATCCACGATCGCTTGTTCTTGAACAACATAGACACCATTTTCATCGTCATACCAAAGAACGCCCAAATCCTGCTCCGCGGTTTCGCCCAAGGCCGATTCATCATAATGGAAAACGACCGTCGCGCTCTCAAACGCTTCCACACACTCAAATGAAATCGGAGAACCGATGCGACTTCTTATTCCTGTACTCAACACATCAATATTGTATTTATCTTTGACGGTTACAACGCTATCGATAAGATGCGCCAAATTCATTTCGATGTCAACGGAAGATATGCCAAGACTCTCGGCGTTATACATATCGATTGTTTGTTGCTGTGCAACCTTATCTTCACTATCCGGGACGCCGTCTCCATCGCTATCTGGGGACAATGGGTCTTTGCCAAGCAGTATCTCATCACCGTCAAGCAGGCCATCCCCGTCTGTATCCTCCAGAAGTGGATCGGTCCCATAGATATTCACTTCATCTCCGTCGAGTAAGCCGTCATCATCGGTATCCTCATTCCAGAATTCCGTGCCCAGTTCCAATTCCTGTTGTAGTGTCAGGCCGTCCCCGTCGAAATCCAGACCTAAATCGGATGTCAGCGGATCCATTCCGCAAATGATTTCCATCATATCGTCGATTCCGTCACTATCGGTATCCGCAAGATTCGGGTCCGTTCCGATTTCAATTTCATAATTGTCCGGAAGTCCATCTCCATCCGTATCGGTTTCCATCTCTTCTACCGGAGTCGGAGTAGGAGTCGGAGTAGGAGTCGATGTCGGAGTCGGAACCGGAGTCGAAGTGGGTGTCGGTGTCAAAGTCGGAACCGGTGTCGGTGTCGGTGTCGGTGTGGTTTCTTCCGATACGAGCGGATCGGTTCCATAGACCACCAGTTCCTCATAATCCTTTACTCCGTCAGCGTCATAGTCGCCCGTGAGACTCACACCGACCGTTACTTGAGATACGAGGAAGTTGGTCGGAACATCCGTCTCCACGCCGCCCGTTCCTTGGATGCCGATCTTAATGCTTTTACCGGAAATAATGTTCTGATCGTATCCGGGATTGTTAAGAAGAACCTGTGTGCCTTCTCCTTGGGTAAAGCTCGTATTGGATGCATTGGTAATCGTCCTAGCAAAATCCATGGAGAATGACCAGTCTTCGATGGTTTGCGAAGAAATATTTTTAAGAGTGATCTCTCCGCTGAATCCGGTGCCCCAGTCTTTTTTAAGTTTATAGGTGATTTCATAATCCGTCGAAGGTAATGTGCGCTGTGCGGTGTTGATAAAGAAGAAATCCGGTGTCAGTGCTTCCCCGTTCTGCTGAGCAGTGAACCCGAAATTAACAGACCCGCCTACCGGAATATCCTGATTCCATCCGGCGTTTTTAACGGTATACATGCCGTCTGCCTGTTCATAAATAACTCCATTCCAAATATTGGTAATCGTGTGCGGAAGTGCAAACGAGAGAGCCCAGTTTTCAATCGGCTTCTATCCGGTATTGGTAAGGGTGATCGTTCCGTTGAAATAGCCTTCCCATGTACTATCGACTTGCATGGTAAGGGTTACCGAGTTCCCGGCCATAATGGCCGGAACGAGAGATATAGGAGTCTCTCCCGTTGCAGCGAGCGGTGCAACAGGCGTTAACAACAATACAAGTACGAGTAGTATAGACAAGAATTTTGGAACAGCATTTGACTTCATGATCGGCCCCCCCGGATCTTCTGTTTGAATCACATTGCACTTATGTGCGGCAGAAAAATACATAACAATACTACATACAACTTTCAAAAGATTAACATTTTTCGGGGGGGGCGTCAAGTTATCTTTATATATTGGTGCAATAATCTGTAGTGGTTCTTGGATTCGCTTTTTCTATAAGATGAAATGCCGGTGTTAGCGATATTTTTCCTCAACCGACAGCTACTCGTGTTTCTATCCAATATTCGATGCAAACACTAATTACTAAAGCGTTCAAAAAACGGCAAATTACGGGCAATAGCTACCCTTTCATCCAACCCGCTCTCTCAACCCTCGATTTTTCAAAAAACATCTAATCTGCTCTGTCGCGAACGCAAGTTATCTATCCTGCTCTGTCATGAACAGATGTTATCCAATCCGACCACTCAACTATCATTTTACATCATCTTGGATATGTTTCCGTGGACGGATATTTTCGATGTTTTCAGCCAATGCCCAAAATCGTCGAAAATCCCCGACGCCCTTATATCAAGGCTTTTCAGGCTTTGATCTGCTCTTCTCGTGACATCAATACCACCGTCTCAACGTGCCCCGTCCACGGAAATACATCGACGGGTTGGGCGGCCTCCGGGTGGTAGCCTTTTTCGATAAGGAAGCGGAGGTCGCGGGAGAGGGTCGCCGGGTCGCAGGAGACGTAGAGTATGTGGTCGGGGGCAAGAGCTATGAGCTTTTCGAGGAGTCGCGGGGCGCAGCCTTTTCGAGGCGGATCGAGGACGATGGTCAGCGGAGCACTTGCGTCGAGGCTCTTGTAGTCGTATTCTTCGGCGATGCCGACGTGGAATTCAGCGTTGGGTGCGGTGTTGATTTGGGCGTTGCGGCGGGCGTCTTCAACGGTTTGTGCGTTGCTTTCGATGCCGATGATTCGACGGGCGCGACCGGACAGATGGAGGCCGATGCTTCCGGTTCCGCAGTAGAGGTCGAGGACCGTCGCACCGCAAGGTGCTTCAGCTGGCTTCAAATATTCCGGAATCGTCGCACCGCAAGGTGCTTCAGCTGGCTTAAAATATTCCGGAACCGTCGCACCGCAAGGTGCTTCAGCTGGCTTTAAATATTCCGGAATCGATGCGCCTGAAAGCGCTTTTTCTTGCTTCAAATATTCCGGGACCCTTGTATCCGACGGTGAGCCGGTTTGCTCGAAGTATTGAAGGACGGTGTCGTAGAGTCGCTCGGCCTGGTCAGTGTTGACCTGGAAAAAGGATTCCGGCGATATAAAGTAGCGGTGGCGGCCGATTTGTTCTTCAATCTCGTTTGGCACGAGGGTGTAGTCCGGCGCGGCAGCGCGGAGGGCTTGGCGGATGCGGGTGTCGAAGTTGGCGACAGTGACGAGGCGGTGGTGGTTCGTGGGGGCAGAGTCTCGGCGGTTGGAAGCACTGCTTCCGCAATCCGGCGAGTTACTGTTGTAAGCCGAACCGTTACGGCGATCCGGAGGAGCGAATCGACGTTCCCGGGAGCGGCGATCCGGGGAAACGCGGCGGTCGTGCTCTCTGCGATCCGAGGCGTTGCGATGGTTCGGGGCATCTGACGCGTCAAATCCTTCTCCCTCCGGGATCTGCAGTCGATAGAGGACCTGGCCGGTCCGGGTGCCGACGCGAACGATCAGTTTGGTGTGCGGCGGGATTCGCGCACGGATTGCATGCCCTTGCGGCTCGTTTAGATATTGCTCGACGGTGTTCTTGATGAGGTCGGCGACGGGGTGAGCGATGGCACAGCGCGGCGTCGCGACGGTTTCGTGAGATTTCTTGGCGTGAAGGCCGAAGCGAATGGCACCGGTTTCGTTATCGCGGTAAAGCTTATCGCGGTGAAGTGCGCCTGTGGTCTTATCGAAGCGAACATCGCCGGTGGCGTCGTCAAGTCGAACCTGGTATTGCATGTGGTTACGGTACTCGGTCGGTTTTTTTGCTGCCATGATGGGCAGAAGCAGGGTATCGACTCGGGCCTCGGGGATACGGGCGATGCGGATGAGGCAGTCGCGGACGTGGCGCTGCTTCTCGCGCAAGAGGGCTTCGTAGGTAAGTTCCTGGCAGGTGCAGCCGCCGCATTGGGCGTAGACCGGGCAGAATGGCTCGGCGCGATCCGGGGAGCGTTCGAGGATTCGAACGAGGCGCGAGTTCAGCAAGCGGCTTCCGATGTCGTCCAGGAGGACTTCGGCAGTTTCGCCGGGCATCAGACCGTCACAGAGGACAATTCGGCCGGCCATGGAAGCGTGGTGTATCGCGTCACCGTCCATGAAATCGGGGGAATCGATTTTTCTGCCATCCATGGGGTCCGGATTGTTCTTGTTACGGGAAACCGCCGGGTCGGGTGTATCAGAGTTGCGGGAAGCCACCGGGTCGGAATCAGCCGCACCCGCCTCCGGTGATTCGCCGGAGCCGATGACGCGGGCGAGTGCAAAACCATCCGGCGTCAGGCCGAATGCTCGGATGATGTGTGGGGTCGAATACAACTCATTCATTCTTCGCACCGTCCGTCTCTTTTCTATCATTATATCGGAATCGCTCGTTCTCTTTCCATCTTTTCGAAAAATTGGTATGATAATCGTGGTTTTGTGTGTGTCTGGCGATTTTTTTCGAGCGAGCAGCGGACGAAGCCGAATGATTATAGCTAGCGCATATACAGCGATGAGGAAATATATGAAAAATTCCAGCGAGAATACGTCTCCGCCGAACGATAACGAAGCGACCAAAAGATTGCCCCTTGAAGAAATGCACCGTTCGGGTCGAGTCGGCGCTGAAGAGCTTCACCTCTCGCTTCAATCCGGAGCACCCGGCGAGAGGTCTTCTTCGTCGCCTGTCCAAGGCGGGCCCCGGCGTTCGGTTTCTAACGGCAGACCACAGCCCGGACAGCGATCCACGCACCCGGTTCTTCCGGAGCACTCGGCCATCGCGGACGAGT
>CAYGIB010000002.1:0-25038 GCA_964349735.1 uncultured Oscillospiraceae bacterium
ACTATGTATTGAGTCGGCTCGGCATCGTTTCGGTGGCAGTCAGCGACACGCCGTCCGGAAAATATGAGTTTTACGGTTATGTACATCATGCCGACGGTGCGCTTCTCGGCGAGCGCGAGGGCAATATGCCCCAGTTTGACCCGGGCGTTCTGACCGAGGGACAAAAGACGTATATGTACACCGGGTATTGCATGCCGAGCGACGAGAGTCGCAAAGGTCCGGTCGTGACCGTCTTGGGACCGGATATGCTGACGGTCGTTGAGGAACCGAGGACCGTGGTCCCGAGCACCCCGTATGCGGTCGGCACCGGATTTGAAGGGCATAGCTTCTATGAAGCACCGTCGATTCGGAAAATCGGCGACACCTACTACTTCATCTACTCGTCGATTCTTTACTCGGAGCTCTGCTATGCGACCTCAAAGTCGCCGACTGAGGGCTTCTCGTTCGGCGGAGTCATTGTGGCAAATAACGACTTCAATATCGACTCCTATAAGCCTGCCGGCAAGCCGATGTTTTACGGCGGAAACAATCACGGGAGCATCATACAGATTAACGGGAAGTGGTACGTGTTTTATCACCGGCACACGAACGGCACCAACTTCAGCCGTCAGGCCTGCTGCGAGCCGATTGAGATTTTACCGGACGGTTCGATCCAGCAGGCAGAAATGACGTCCTGCGGCTTAAACGGCGGACCCTTGGCCGGAAACGGCGAGTATCCGGCGTATATTGCATGCAACCTCTTTTGCCCGACGGAGAGTTCCTATACCGGAACCCCGGGCTCGTGGCTTGACAGCCGTTTTCCGAAAATCACCCAGGAGGGCAGAGACGGCGACGAGCTTCCGGGGTATATCGATAATATGCGCGACGGAGCGACGGCGGGCTTTAAGTATTTCGATTGCCGGGGTGTCCGAAGGATTTCGGTAACGGTTCGCGGGAATTGGGGAGGCGTTTTCGAGATTCGGACAACATGGGATGGAGAGAAATTGGGCGAAATACCGATCGGAGCGAACACGGAGTGGAAGACCTATGGGGCAGAAGTCCGGTTGCCGGACGGTGTACATGCTTTGTATTTTTGCTATAGAGGGGAATCATTTGTGTCGCTGAAAAGCTTTGTTTTGGAGTAGGCCGGCCTTCACAGGAGGCGTCCCGATTGTCCATCATAATGCACAATCGGTTATTTTGAATTCGGAGGTAAATGTCATGTGGAAGAAAAGGCTTTTGGTATGTCTGATTAGCGGCGCGGCTTTGGGTGTGGTCTGTATTATCGGAGCGATGGTACGCTTCGGCTTCGAAAAGGACTTCGTCTATCTGTTTTCACTCTGGTACAACCGACTCTTAATGGGTGCTGTTATCGGATTGTGCCCGGCCCATAAGAGTCTCCCGTCAGCGATTCTCCGCGGCGCCGTATTGGGCCTTTTAGTTTCCTTTGCGTTCTTCGCTACAACCGGATTTGTCGATTTCATCAGCTTCGGAATCGGAGTCGTTTACGGAATCCTCATTGAAGCGGTTGCTATTCGCGTCGAAAGATCCCAAGCGGATGAACCCGCTACCTAAAAGATTACGCAGAATCAATGTCAATCATTCGATAACCGTCCGGTACACCGAGGCAATTCGTGCACTGTGTCAATTGACCGAAGCGCGCCGAATACATTATACTCATTATTGAAGAAACAGAAGTTTAATAGTCTTTGAAAGGAGAATACTACAATGTTTGATTTGAAGGGAAAAGTATCCATCGTAACCGGTGCCGCGTCAGGAATCGGTTTGGCCACAGCGGAGGCCTTTGCATTTAAGGGCGGCAAGGTTGTTCTTTCCGACTACAATATTGAGGGCGGCAAAGCAGAGGAAAAGAAGCTGTTGGATCAAGGCGCCGACGTGATTTTTATCGCTGCGGATGTGTCCAAAGAAGAAGATGTGAAGAAGCTGGTTGCCGAAACCGTTAAGAAGTACGGCAAAGTGGATATTATCGTAAACAATGCCGGCATCGGCGTTCTGGCCGCCACCCACGAGCTCACCTTCGAGCAATACAACAAGGTCATATCCATCAATCAGAACGGCGTATTCTACGGATGCAAATATGCAATTCAAGAAATGCTGAAGACCGGCGGCGGAAGCGTCGTCAATGTCGCATCCATCCTCGGTATCGTCGGACAGGCCGGTGCGTTTGCCTATAACGCCAGCAAGGGCGCGGTGAATCTGATGACCAAGTCGTTGGCACTCGAGTATGCCGGGAAAGGCATCCGAGTTAATTCCGTTTGCCCCGGTTATGTGGAATCCGGCATGGTCAACAGAGCCGCCCTTGGCGATTACTATGACGGACTGGTCGCGCTGCATCCGGTCGGACGGATAGGCGTGCCCGAGGAGATTGCGCATTCAATCGTTTTCCTTTGCGAAAACGAATTTGTTACCGGTTTGAATCTTCTGGTGGACGGCGGTTACACCGCGAAGTAAGACGATTCGGCGTATAGCAGGTACATCGTCAGAAGTGACCGATTAGAGAAAAGAAACGAAACATCGACAAGCCGGATTCAAAGCGTTTGCCGATGTTTTCTATTATGTCATTTTTTGAATCCGGATAGGGCGTTTTTCGCGAAAAACGCCATGGAAGGTCTGTGTCGCCACGGATACCGGTCAGTCTGCAAGTCTCGGCCGGAAAACTTGCATGAAACCCGAATATTCATTGACAGTGCGGCCTCAGCGAACCTATAATTGACTATTATGGCCTATGGAAGGCATTTAACCTCAAGGAGGAGGAGCTGAAATGATCAAGGGAAACTACAATGCGTTTGAGCATGCGAAGGCGCAATTTGACAAGGTGGCGGAGATTATCGGACTGGACGAGGCAACGAGGGAATTGCTCCGGCAGCCGATTCGTGAGTACCACTTTGCGATACCCGTCAAAATGGACGACGGAACGGTAAAGGTGTTCAGAGGATACCGCATGCAGCACAACGATGCGCGAGGCCCGGCTAAGGGCGGAATTCGCTTTCACCCCTTGGAGACGGTGGACACCATTCGTGCGCTATCGATGTGGATGACATGGAAATGCGCGGTTGTGGATATTCCCTTAGGTGGCGGAAAGGGCGGCGTCATTTGCGATCCGCATAATCTTTCCGATCGTGAGCAAGAGCAGGTTTGCAGAGGCTTTGTTCGTCAGCTCTCCCAAAACATCGGGCCGAACCGCGATGTTCCGGCACCGGATGTCATGACGAGCGGCAAGCACATGCTCTGGATGATGGACGAGTATGAGGCACTTACAGGGGCTCGTTATCCGGGAGTGATTACCGGCAAGCCCGTCGGAATGGGCGGGTCTCTCGGAAGAACCGAAGCGACCGGTTACGGCGTTGTCTATGTTCTCCGCGAGGCGCTGGTCCAGCTCGGAATCGATATCACCCGGACGACTGCTTCCTTCCAGGGTTTCGGTAATGTTTCACAATATGCAGCCCAGCTTTATCAGAATCTCGGAGGCAAGGTTATCGCGGTTTCGTGCTGGGATAATACCGACCAGATTTCCTATACCTTCCGCAAGGCGGATGGCTTAGATGTAGATTTCCTGTTCTCGATTACCGACTCGTTCGGATCCCTCGACAAAGAGAAAGCCAAGGCAAACGGCATCGAGATTTTGGACGGTGAAGCATGGCTGGAGCAAGGTGTTGATATAATGGTGCCCGCTGCATTGGAGAATCAAATCACCGCCGATAACGTCGGAAAGATTCGCGATTCCGTCAAGGTAATTGTTGAAGGCGCAAACGGGCCGACCGCTCCGGAGGCCGACAAGGTCCTGAATGAGCGCGGGGTCTTTATTATTCCGGACTTCCTGGCGAACGCCGGCGGCGTAACCTGCAGTTATTTCGAGCAGGTTCAGTGCAATATGAATTATTTCTGGGAAAAGGAAGAGGTCATGGAGAGGCTTGACACGAAGATGACCTCGGCATTTCTTGCCGTATATGAGCTGTCGGTTAATAAAAAACTGAGCATGAGAGATGCGGCCTACGTCATTTCGATTAACCGCGTCGCGCAGGCCGTGAAGAGCCGGGGGTGGGTATAAGCCGACCATATGGGAGGTACGAGCGTGGCGGACGATATTCTAAGGGATGAAAACATTCTCGAGAATCTTCGGGAGCGGGAGAAGGAACTGAACTGCCTTTATAAGGTGGACGAGATCCTTTCAAATCATCAGTTATCGCCGACGGAAATTTTTGAGGCCGTCGTCCGTATCATGCCGTCCGGTTGGCGCTTTCCTGAACTATGCCGGGTCAAACTGGTTTTCAACGGGGTGTCCTATCAGACGCCCGGATTCATAAGCTCACCGATAAGCGAGATTTGCGATATCCGGGTCGGCAGTAAGACGGTCGGCAACATCGAGGTCGTCTATATTCAAGTCGTTCCGATTTCCAAGGAGGGTTACTTCCTCGAAAAGGAAAGCAAGCTGATTCGCACCATCACGGATCGAATCGGACAGACGGCGGTGTATCGTCAAATGCGTTCGGTGATGGACGCATGGGAGCTGAGTCGCCCGCAATCCGAGTTTTCGAGCGGGCAGAGCGAATGGGAGGTCATCGTCAACTTCCTCCTTATCACGGACCAGAAGGTCCTCCTTCGCATCTGCAGAAAGCTAATCAACCACTTGCTCTTAAACGGAGTAGCCGAGGCTTCCGAGATTCTAAGCGAGTCCAAGTCCTTTGCTAGCGGACAGGGAGAGTATGTCAATTGCCCGACTATGAAAGAGCCTCTGGAGGATGTCCCCGCAATTTGCGACAAGACCTTCGGCCTGGCCAAAAAGCACCTTTCAGGCGAAGAAATTACACTGAATGTCAAGAATTGGATTCAGGAGGAGAGGGCATACTCGCTGATTAAGGCGATCAACTCGGTTCCGCCGTCGCTACGTAATATTATCGAAGAAATCAAGCGATTCCGGAAGACCGTTCCGGACGAGGAACAGCGATATTCGCCACAGGAGCGCTGGATCAGCGTCAGCCTGATTAATCTGATTCTCTCCGGCGGCCCCGATTTTGTAAATGTTGCGAAGCAGTACATCAGTCACAGAGATTTCTTTGATATCGTCGACCGAATTATTATTCCGTTGCACAGTCAGGGTACGCTCGGCGGCAAGGGAAGCGGCCTTTTTCTTGCGCAGAAGATCCTCGAAAAGGAATCGATGAACTACCCCCTATTGAAATCGGTACGTGTGCCAAAGACTTGGTACATCGTTACCGACGCGATTACAGAGTTTTTACAGTACAATAATCTGGAGGAATTAAACGAACAAAAGTATAAGGAGCTTCAGGAATCCAGAATCGAGTATCCCGGTATCATACAACTCATCAAGAACTCCGTTATGCCGCCGGAGATTATAAAAAGTCTCTCCGTCGTCCTCGACGACATCGGAGAGGTTCCGATTATTGTTCGCTCCTCGAGTAAGCTCGAGGATCATAGCGGATCAACCTTTTCGGGCAAATACAAGAGCCTGTTCCTCTCTAACCGCGGCAGTAAACAAAAGCGCCTGGAGGCCTTGCAGGATGCAGTCCTTGAGGTCTACGCATCGGTGTTCAGCCCGGATCCGATTCAGTACCGGATTGAACGCGGGCTTCTTGACGTTCACGAGGAGATGGGCATCCTGATTCAGGAGGTTGTCGGCAACGTCGTCGGACGGTACTTTTTTCCGCTATTTGCCGGTGTTGCCTTCAGCAACAACGAATACCGCTGGTCTCCCCGAATTCGCCGGGAGGACGGCCTGATTCGAATGACCGCGGGGCTGGGAACGCGGGCGGTCGACCGCCTGAGCGACGACTTTTCGATTCTTCTTTCGCCCGGTCAGCCGGGCATTCGAGTGAATATCGTTCCCGAGGAGATCCGGCGATACGCGCCGCGTAAGATCGATTTAATCAATCTGGAAACCGACGAGCTTGAGACGGTCGATATTCGTGAAGTCCTCAAGGAATGCGGCGAGCAGATCCCGGAGGTTGAGAAGATGGTGTCGCGTTACGAGCGGGACAATCTGATGAACAAGAGCCGGTTCGACATTAACTTTTCAAGAGACGATTTGGTCGTCACCTTCGAGGGAATCATTTCAGGAACCGAAACCGTGCGCCAGATCGGGACGATTATACATGTCTTGAGCGAGAAGACCGGGATGGCGGTCGATATCGAGTTCGCCTCGGACGGTAAAAATCTCTACCTACTTCAGAGTCGTCCCCAGAGTTTCTCTGAGGAGAACGCCGCGGCGCCGATTCCGAGGGATATTCCGGAAAAGGACATCTTGTTTTCCGCCAATAAATACATCGGGAACGGAATTATCGAGAACATCTCGCACATCGTCTATGTCGACCCGGACGGCTATAACCGAATCGAAAATCTGGATGACTTGAAGAAAATAGGTAAAGCCGTTGGCAGGCTCAATGGAAAGCTGCCCAAGCGCCAGTTTGCGCTGATCGGCCCCGGCCGGTGGGGAAGCCGGGGAGACATTCGGCTCGGCGTCAATGTCACCTATGCCGATATCTGCAACACCGCGATATTAATCGAGGTCGCTCGTAGCCGGACCGGATACATGCCGGAGCTTTCGTTCGGCACGCATTTTTTTCAGGATCTGGTGGAGGCCGGAATTGCATACCTGCCTCTATATCCCGACGAGGGAAACATCTTTAATGAGGCGTTCTTCACAAAGTCCGACAATAAGCTCGGGGCGCTTCTTCCCGAATTCAAGCATCTGGAGCAGGTCATCCGAGTGATTAGCGTCCCGGATGAGACCTTTGGTCGGGTGATGAGTATTCTGATGAACGCTGAGCTTGAAGAAGCGGTCGGAGTCCTCTCCTCCGAGGTGGCCGAGCGGCGCCCGGTACGCAAAAAGCCGCGTTATGACGAGCAAATTCGGGACGAAAGTGCTTGGCGTTGGCGCTACCACATGGCGGAGCATATGGCTTCGCTTCTGGATGCAACGCAATACGGAGTGAAGGCGGTGTACATGATCGGAAGCACAAAGAACGGCACCGCCGGGCCGAGCAGCGATATCGATTTGTTGATTCATTTTGCGGGAACGGATTCGCAGAAGGCCGACCTCAACCGCTGGCTGAACGGCTGGAGCCTGGCCCTATCTGAAGTCAACTACTTAAAGACCGGTTATCGTATCGACGGAATATTGGACGTTCATTTCTTGACCGACGAAGACATCGGGGGCAAGGACAGTTTTGCAATTCGTATCGAGTCTGCGACCGATCCTGCATACCGTCTTAAGCTCTTAGGAGAGTAATGCAACGCACTTTCAATGTTCGCAGAACCGGATCCGGTTGGAATGATACAAATATCTATATTTCATGATATACTCGTTACAATTATTGTGCGGCATCGTAGATTATTGACCGAGAAGGACATGGGTTATGTTCCGCGAGTACTCAAAACCACTTAAAATCATGTATATTTTTGGCGTCGGGTTGGTTGCCTGTTCGATCGTTTGCTTAATTTTAAAGCTTTTCACGAACTGGGTTCCGGATTTACTATATTTTCTTGTATCGGGAACCTGCACGACCGTCGGAACGATTTTGATTCTTTTTGTGAATGTGAGAGCAAACATGAACAGGAAACAGGAGACGGATGAAGACGAGCCCTCGACTGAAACTCCCGAGAGCAAGCCATAGCAACAAATGCACGGAATCGGTTTATCCCGCATAAAATAGAAAAGAGGTATTGCCGCAATGATTTCAGTCACGAAAAATTCTCGTTACTTCTCTTCCGGAAAAGTGCGCCGGATCGTTTCTTTCCTGCTGGTCTTAGTGTGGATGCTTTCAGTCGCCGTTGCGTGCAAACCCGCAGAGCCGGGCGCATCACAGACGCATGCGACCACGGAGGTATTGGCAACGCTGCAGCCGACAGCGACGCCGACGCCGACCCGAGCGCCGACCCCGACACCGACCGAGGTGCCGAACCTTCCCGGTGTGGAGCCGCACGAAGCACTGGTGACCCATATCTTTACGGCAGACCCGTCTGCTCATGTTTTCGACGGAAAGATATTTATATATGGATCACACGATCAAGATATAATTTTCGCTTCGGACAACGACGGGGGAAGTTACCGCATGATTGATTACCATGTTCTCTCCATGGACGGCTTTGACGTCGACCCGGTCGATCATGGAGTTGCATTTGGTGTCGAGGATATCCCATGGGCGGAGCAGCAACTATGGGCTCCGGACTGCGCATATAAAGACGGCACCTATTATTTCTATTTCCCGGCAAAGGATTATCAGGGCGTCTTTCACATCGGCGTTGCGATGTCGGATAAGCCCGAGGGCCCCTTTATACCGGAAGATAATTATATCGAAGGAAGCTACAGCATGGACCCGTGCGTTTTCGCCGATGATGACGGACAGTATTACATGGTTTTCGGCGGAATATGGGGCGGTCAACTGGAACGATGGAAGACCGGTGAGTACGACGCCTTCGGTTCCGCTCCGGGCGGCACAAATCCGGCGCTCGGACCGGTGGGTGCCAAGATGAGTGACGATATGCTCTCGTTTCGAAAAAAGCCCGTACAGATTCAGATTCTTGACGAGAACGGAGATCCGCTTCTTGCAAATGATGAGGACCGCAGATTTTTCGAAGGGGCATGGATCCATAAGTACAACGACACGTATTACCTCTCCTATTCGACCGGTACCACACACTATCTGGTCTACGCGACGAGCGATAATCCGATGGGACCGTATACGTATCAGGGAAAGATTATGGATCCGGTTAAGGGATGGACGACACACCACTCGATTGTAGAATATGAAGGTCAATGGTATCTGTTTTACCACGACGCGAAGTTGTCCGGGCGCGACTCACAACGCAACATCAAGTACGCGCCACTCTTCTTTAATGATGACGGAACCATCCAAGAGGTTGAATTGCCCTGATTAGTTTGGGCCGACACTATGTGAGACCCAAGGCGATGCCCTTCTTGGCTAAGGAGGCATCGCCGTTTTCTTTTAGCGCGCAGCAGGTAATCGCTCCGTTCAATAACAATCGGCGGGTCATTGGGGACCCCCGTTTAAAGATGATTTCGACCAAAAAATGACGAGAAAAAAGATTTACCGGCGTGAAACGCAAGTGTTTTCGAAAATATCTTGTTTTCTGGTATACTAGTTCATTGTATATGTGTTTCATTAGTACTATACTGGTAGAAAAATGCGGAGGTGCGTATGCACGTAACGGAGAGACTTCCGAAAGAAACGGCGCGGGAGTACGCGCTGCGAGTCCTTAAGGATAACATCACTTCTTTGGAACTGGCGCCCGGCAGTATGGTGAGCGAGAATGAACTTTCCTCGGAACTGGGCCTATCCCGAACCCCCGTGCGCGAGGCGCTGATTGATTTAAGCAAAACTCAGATTGTCGATGTTCTGCCGCAGCGCGGCAGTCGAATTTCTCTGATTGACTATAACTTCGTAGAGGAGAGCCGGTTCTTAAGGAGCGTTCTCGAGAGCGCCGTGGTAGAGCTCATTTGCGAGAGCGAGGTTCCGATGGATCTGACCAATCTCGAGCACAACCTGAAGCTCCAGCAGTTTTATCTTGAAAACGAAGGCCTCGATAAACTCCTGCAGCTGGATAATGAATTCCACCGGGAGATGTTTCGCCTGACCAGTAAGATGCAGACCTATCACCTGATGGACAGCATGACGGCCCACTTTGACCGCGTGCGCGCTATGAGCCTTTCGGCTATCAAGGACATCAAGATTGTCGGGGATCATGCGGCATTACTGCAAGCGCTTCGCGACCGGAATGCAACGGAGGCGAAGGCGGTCATCGCCAAGCATCTGTCCCGTTATAAGATTGACGAGCAGGCAATACGGAGTGAGTATTCGAGCTTTTTTAAATAGGCGAAGGGAATCGCAACAATGCGGAGTGTGCCCGCATCCGGCAAGGCAATCATTGAGTCCGTAAAGCGAGAGAAAAAGTCGGGTTATACACTACCGACTCCTTATTATAGTGCGCGTTTTCCGACTTGCCGCATAAAGGCGTCTATGGAGCGAAAGAGTGCGCTGTATTCCCGGTAAGAGAAGGTGTTTCTCTTCGTTGTGCAAGGTCCAAGGAAATACTTTTTGGTCTTATCGATTGTCTCAATAATCAGCACACGGCTATTACCGATGATGGGCATCCGAATTTGCATGATTTCTCTTAGCGGAATGGTCTTGTCGTCAATATTAATTGAATTTGCAGTGATTCGTATGGTCTCAGGAACACTTCTGCTCTTTTTTTGATAGGACAGCCAGATGAGACAGACAAGCCCGATGATAATCAACAGTAGAATACCGGCGGGCGCCATCAAAGCATAAAGAAGTTTATCGGACAGCGGAACATTTTCGAGTAAGGAGGAGGCAACTCCGTCGGTAATCAGACAAATCGCGATAACTACAATAAAAGAACAGATAAGATATTTTTTGAATAGAATCTTCAAGAGCACTTTTTTCGGAAAGATATATGAAACTCCGCCGATCGGCAGTTCAGATTCAAGATTTTCCCCGGAAGCAGCATATCGGTCTTGTGTCGAACGTACAACTTCGGTTTCGATATTATAATACCCATCGACCGCTTTCATTTTTTCGCTCAGGGAGATTACTTCGGAGATAAACCCGTCGAATTTGTTCTGGGCGATTGCGTAATAGTGGATATCCTTGAGCCTTCCATTCGGGAAGATCACACGAAGATATTGATGACTGATATCTGTCAGTCGATTAACGGCTTCAAGGTAAGAGAAACGTTGGAAAGTATGATTAGCGAAGGGAATAATCATGAAAGCGCTTCCGAATCGATAGAATCGAACGTCCCGATCTGTAATCTCGATTTTGACCCACAATAGAAAAAATGCAATGATCGCCAATGAAGGAAGAATAAAGAAAGCGATTGAAACGAGAACCGGCGTTGCTTCATCCGGCTCGAAATTCATCAGCATCAAGATAAGCGGTGCCTCCAGTGCGGCCAGACATGAGACGACGGGTAATAGTATTTTAGCCGGGCTTGAGTGGTATGTGCTCAATACTCTCATGGCTATCTCCTCGTCGCTGAATTGGGTGACCATAAACCTCATAAAGTATTTTAACAAAAAAACGAAGCCATAAGTAGTCAATCCCGTCGGACACTAATCACGCCGGATCATATTTCTCGGTTCGTCGGGGGTTTCAGTAAGTTTTACCGTTTATGCTATGATGAGAACAGATGAAATCAGAGTCTGTCTTCCGGCCGTCATCTTGGTTTTTTGTTTCAAAAACGCTTTTTTTGAACAAGCGGAGGTTAATATGGGCAATCACATTCACGTAGCCAAATCCGGGAACGACAACAATGTCGGGTCGATTCAAAGCCCGCTGCTCACCATTCAGGCAGCCGCGGAACGAGCGACGCCCGGCGATACCGTTCTGGTGCACGAGGGCATTTACCGCGAGCGTGTCAGTCCGGTTCGCGGCGGCACCGGTCCCGACCGTCGCATTGTATATGAAGCGGCACAAGGCGAAACGGTCGTTATTTCCGGAGGCGAGGTCATTGAGAACTGGGAGCGAATCGGCGGCTCTGTATATAAATCCGTAATCGATAACCGTCTGTTTGCCGGATACAATCCTTTTCGCGAGGAGGTCGGAGGCGACTGGTTTCAGACGAATCGCGTCGACCACGTCGGCGAGGTGTATATCAACGGGAAGGCGATGTTTGAGGTCGGCTCCGTTGATGCGGTCGAACACCCGGTTCCATACGCTCCGGCGCGCGAACCGGAATGGTCCGTGCACGTGTGGTTCTGTGAGGTCGGCGAAGAGGTGACGACCGTCTATGCAAATTTCGGCGAATTCGACCCTGCCCGGGAGACCATTGAGATCAATGCTCGAAAATACTGCTTCTTCCCGGAGCAAACCGGCATCGACTACATTACGGTGCGAGGCTTTGTACTCACGATGGCCGCAACGAACTGGGCGCCGCCGACCGCAATGCAGGAAGGGCTGATCGGACCGCATTGGAGCAAGGGCTGGATCATCGAGAACAACGAAATCTCCAACTCGAAGAATTCGGGTATCAGCCTCGGCAAGGAAATATCAACCGGTCACAACGAGTGGACGCTTTTCGGGGATAAGCACGGGACACAGTATCAGCGGGACGCGGTGTTCCGGGCATTGCATATCGGGTGGAGCAAGGAGACGATCGGGTCGCACATCATTTCCAACAATGTGATTCGCGACTGCGAGCAAACCGGCATCTGCGGGCACTTAGGAGCGGTCTTTAGCGAGATTTATGACAACCATATCTATGCGATTCATGCGCGCCGGATGTTCGGCGGAGCGGAAATCGGAGGAATCAAGCTGCATGCAGCAATTGACGTCTTAATTAAGAATAACCACATCCACAACTGCGACCGCGGGTTCTGGATGGACTGGCAGGCGCAGGGGACGAGGATTACGCAAAACCTCATGTACGACAACGACATCGAGGATATTTATATCGAGGTCAGTCATGGTCCGTACGTCATCGACAACAATATTCTTCTGTCGATGAAATCCATAAAGGACATGTCACACGGAGGCGCTTTCGTTCATAACCTGTTCGGCGGATTTATCAGTATCGTTCCGGTGCCGGACCGCTTTACTCCGTACCATTTCCCGCACGAGACCGCCGCTATGGGAGTCGTCCGCATCATGTGCGGCGATAATCGCTTCTATAATAACGTTTTCCTGGGGACACAGGAGCCGAACCGGCCCAAGGAAGTCTCGATGGATTTGACCGGCTGGTATCACGGCGGAATCATTTGGAAGAAGGACGGCACGGTAGCTAAGGGCCTGACGTCTTATGATTCGTGCCCGACGCCGGATGAGTGGGAGAAGTGGTGTCAATTATCTCACGACGTTCTCGATTTTGCATCCGCGAAGCTTCCTGTTTACATTGGCTCTAATCTATATTTTGGCGACGCCGAGATGTACGTTAAAGGCGAAGAAAATTCCGTCTGTATTCCCGGCGAGAATCCGCAGGTGACCTTGTCCGAGGAGGCAGAAACGGTCTTCTTGAACATTGATTTCGACGGGCATCTCGGGGAAGTGGAGACCCGCGTGATTCACTCTGACATTCTGGGCAAGGCGTTTCAGCCGAGAGTTAGATTTGAAAATCCTGACGGCACGGATCTTCTGATTGACGAGGACTTTTTCGGGAAGAAAAGAACCGGGGAAAAGCCTCTGCCGGGGCCGTTCTCAGGCATTGACGGCGTGTCGGAACGGATTCGTGTCGGCATCTTGAATCGGAAGCCACTATGAGGTGTGGGTACGAGCGGCTTCTCCGGGAATAGGGCAGGCGATACGCTCCTTGATAACAACAAAAACTCACCATTTTTTCATGGTTTGTTCACGGATGCGATGATATAATGTGAAAGTCTCCGACCGACCGGTCGGTCGGCAATCTTATCTTCCATGTGGGACTCGTTTTTGCCGCTGCATGTGAACGAGTAGTGAATCAGGAGAGACAACATGTTATCAGAGCACAGCGTTCGCAAGCCATACACGGTCTTTGTTGCAGTCATTCTCATTATTGTTCTGGGCGTCATTTCCTTTATGGGAATGAAGACGGATTTGCTGCCGACCATGGAGCTTCCGTACGTTATCGTAATGACCACATACCCCGGCGCCAGCCCCGAGAAAGTGGAGCAAACCATTACTCGCCCATTGGAAGCTGCTTTGGGTACATCCGGCGGCTTGGATAATATCAGCTCCATATCCAACGAGAACACCAGTATCATCATTCTGGAATTCGTCCAGAGCACGAATATGGACAGTGCCATGATTGAGTTGGCCGGCACCATCGACATGGTAGAGGGTTATTTCCCGGACATGGTCGGAACTCCGACGGTTCTTAAAATCAGCCCGGATATGATGCCGATTGTGGTTGCCAGTGTGGACCGGGAGGGAATGGCTGTTGACGAGCTGTCCTCTTTTACGACGGAAACCGTAATCCCCGCCTTTGAACGCATCGACGGTGTCGCATCGGTCACCGCGAACGGACTGATCGAAAAGCAATATGATATCAATATCGACCAGGCTCGTATTCGCGAACTGAACAATCTGGTTCGCGATGATATAGAGGCGGTTCTCGACGATAATCGCGCGAAGCTCGTAGAGGCTCAAGATAGTCTCGCCGAAGGAAAAGCGACGCTCGAAGAGGAATCGTCGGATCAGAAGACCACGGTCGCAAGGGCGAGCGCCCAACTGAGCGATGCAATCGCCGGCATCAACGCAATTCTCGGAGAAGAAGCATTGATTCTAGCCGAAAAAGCGGCGTACGAAGCTGAGAAACAGGCCATGCAGCAGCTGGCCGGCCTAAATGATCTGTTCTCCATGGCATTCCCGACCGGTATAACCGGACTTACTCCCGAAGTTTTTACGGCCACCGTCGCTTCGCTTTCCGGGGTTTTGCCCGCCGATATTGCCGCTTTGTCCCAGTCCGAGATGGCTGCACTTGCAGAGCAGGCCGCCGCTGCCCCGGCTCGAATCGCCGAAATTGACGTTCAGCTCCAAAATATCACCGTTCGCGAAATGACCATTGCCGCGATGAAACCGCAGCTCGAGAGTGCCCTTGATCAAGCAATGGCGGGCTACAAGGGACTTGAATCCGGCAAAATAACCATGGCCGTCGAGCTGGCCAAGGCCTCTATTCAAATCGAAAACAGCGAAACCGAAATCGAGAAAGGCCTCGCCGAGTTTGACAAAGCTCGCGAGGAAGCCTTGAAAGGCGCCGATTTGAGTAAAATTCTGACCCCCGACCTCGTTAAGACATTGGTGTCCGTCCAGAATTTCGCGATGCCCGCAGGGTACATTTTCGACGGAGATACCAAGCACCTTGTCAAAGTCGGTGACTCCTTCGGGTCCTTCGAGGAAGTTAAGGACATGCTCCTTTTGAACATTGACCCGGTTGGCGACATTCGCCTTTCCGACATCGCGACACTGGAGATGACCGATAACGCTTCGGAGATGTATGCGAAGGTGAATGGAAACGACGGTGTCATCCTGGTTTTCCAGAAGCAGAGCACCTCATCGACCGCCGAGGTTGCCGACTCGATCACTTCTTCGATTCAGACGCTCGAAAAGGACTACCCCGACTTAAGAATCCGGCCGCTGTTGAATCAGGGCGACTATATCCACATGATTACCGGAAGCGTAATTCAGGGTCTCTTGATTGGCGGTCTCCTGGCGATTCTCTTGCTGCTCGCTTTCCTGCGCGACGTCCGTCCGACCATAGCGATTGCGTTCAGCATCCCGATCAGCCTGATGTTCGCCGTGACGCTGATGTACTTTTCGAACATCACGCTGAATGTTATTTCCCTGTCCGGACTGGCTTTGGGTGTCGGTATGCTTGTAGATAACAGTATCGTCGTTATCGAGAATATTTACCGCCTTCGTCACGAGGGTATGTCGGCCGTCAAGGCCGCAGTTCTCGGCGCCAAACAGGTCTCCGGAGCGATATTTGCATCTACGTTGACCACGATTTGTGTATTCCTGCCGATTGTTTTTACCGAAGGACTATCGCGCCAGCTATTTACCGATATGGGCCTTACCATTGCGTACAGCCTGACGGCAAGCCTGATCGTTGCGCTGACTCTGGTACCGGCCATGGGGGCAACTCTTCTGCGCTCCGTTCCGGAAAAGAAGCACAACGCCTTTGACGCAGTGGTTCGTTTCTACCGGAAAATACTGAAGGGTTCCCTTCGCCATAAATCGCTTGTTTTGATCCCGGTGCTTATTCTCCTTACAATCAGCATCATCGGAGCATTTATCATGGGAACGGCATTCATGCCTCCGATCGATTCCCCCCAGATGTCCGCGAGCATTGCGATGCCTGAAGGCAGAAGCCGGATGGAAACCAACGCGATGAATGACGAGGTCATGCGGCGTATCCTGGAAATTGAGGCAGTCGAGACGGTCGGAGTGATGAGCGGGGGAGGATCCGGCCGAGCTGTTCTCGGTGGAATGATGTCCGGATCTGAGAATGGTGCGACCTTCTATATTCTACTTGAAGAAGACCGGAGTATGACCAATATGGACGTCGAACGGGAAATCTACGAGAAGACGGCCGATTTGGATGTCGAGGTTTCCGTAACGGCATCCAATATGGACTTGTCCGTCTTGAGCGGAAGCGGTATTCAGGTGAATATCAAAGGCTATGACCTGGATACCCTCTCTCAAATTGCTGTCGATATTGCAGGAAGACTTTCCGACGTCGCGGGAACGGCGAATATTACCACCGGCCTGGAAAACGCAGACCGGGAGATACGAATTACCGTGGACAAGGATAAGGCAATGAGAGAGGGTATAACGGTCGCTCAGATCTATTCCGAAATCAGCACGGCGCTTCAGACGGAAACACAGGCGACGATTCTTTCGGAGGGTAAGGATGAATTCCCGGTCATGATTGTGAAAGACACCTATGACACACCGATGCTTAAAGATCTTCCGAATTACCGCTTTTTCGTGACAGATAAGGACGGCACCGCCAAGGTGGTTCGTCTGAATGAAATTGCCACGCTTACGGAGACGGATTCCCTTCGGGCCATTCGGAGAGACAGCCAATCGAGATACATGACGGTTTCGACGGAAATAGCAGATGGGTACAATATCGGACTGGTCAGTCGCGATGTCGAGGAACGATTGGACGGATATTCGCTGCCCACGGGCTACAGCATTGAAATTGCCGGTGAAAATGAGATGATTCAGGCATCGCTTCGCGATTTGATCCTGATGATCCTTTTGGCCGTTGTCTTCATCTATCTAATCATGGTCGCCCAATTCCAGGACTTGACGTCGCCGTTTATCGTTCTATTCACTCTGCCGCTTGCCTTTACCGGAGGACTTCTCCTCTTGTGGGCTGTGGGGATGGAACTATCGGTGATCGCTGTTCTGGGCTTTCTGGTCCTGGCGGGCGTCGTGGTCAACAATGGTATCGTGTTCGTCGACTACGTTAACCGCTTGCGACTGGGAGGCCTGGAGCGAAGGGAGGCTCTGCTGGAGGCAGGAACGGCGCGGATACGCCCGATTCTCATGACGGCACTGACTACGATACTTGCGATGAGCGTGCTCGCCTTGGGATTTGGTCGAGGCGCTGAAATCATGCAGCCGATGGCGGTCGTCACGATCGGAGGCCTCACGTACGCCACGCTACTGACGCTATTTGTGGTGCCGATTCTCTATGATGTTTTCCATCGTAAAGATGTGCGAAAGATTGACGCATACATTGCAGAGACGGTCGACGGAAAACCGGGAGAGGACGACACCACCGTGCCCACAGAGGCATAATGCGCGAAAGAAGGCTTCTTACATGCTTCAATCCAGGGAATACGCGACGAAGGAAATCGATCTTTTTCAAGGAATCGTAAAGCTCTTAAACGAAGGGCGAAGCATCCACGAGCTGAAGGTGGCGGATATCGCATCCGCCGCAGGTATGGGCAAAGGCACGGCATACGAGTACTTTTCGAGTAAAGAGGAGATTATCCGCGAGGCAATCCGGTACCACGTCTGCCATGAATTTCAGGCGTTTTCCGGATTTGTCACTCGTCAGGACGGGTTTGTGTCGATGCTTGAAAAGTCGATGGACTACATTGTGGATATGATTAACAGTCGGTTTTCGAGTCTTCTCATCATGGCGCTAAGCCTGAATTTTTCGGACATTCAGCGGCTGACCTGCGAGGACTGCAACCTGCTTCCGGCTATAAAAAACGGAATCCACGAACAGATGGGAATCATTCTTGAGGCGGGAAAACAGGAGGGCCTGATCGGTCCGGACATTACCGCCGAGGAGTGCACGCTGGTGCTCGGAGGTCTTTACTCCGGATTTTCAAACGAGATTCGCTTTCTGCTCGGCAAAGAGGCTTTTGTAAGGAATAGTATGTCGGGTCACAGAGCTCCGTGCGGAGACAAGGAAGAGTGTGAGAAGCGAATCGGTGAGTTGAAGCAAACCGTCCTGAAGATGGTCCTGAAGGCGCTTCGGTAGCTGCTATGCGAGGTTTTTTGCAGACATGTCGGATATCACGTGCCTGCTTTCGGTGCAGATAACAGTAAAGATTCCTGCACAGGCTGTGTCAGATGAAAAACAAATGGTCAGCCAACACCTTGAGTCCGATGAGAATCAGAATCACACCGCCCGCAATTTCCGCCGATTTCTTGAAGCGGATTCCGAAGCGGTGACCAATCAGTACGCCGCAAAAGGAGAGGGTAAAGGTGGTCAACCCGATGGTCGCCGATGCAAGAAACAGATTAACGGAAAGGAGGGCAAAGGTGATTCCTACGGCCAGCGCGTCGATACTGGTTGCAAGTGACAATAGAAGCAGTTCGCCGAGTCGGAGGTCGGTAGGACACGCTTTTCCTTCTGAGATGTCCGGCTTCTTCAGTGCTTCGGTGAGCATCTTTATGCCCAATAGGGCCAGAAGTGCAAAGGCAATCCAATGGTCGAAGCTTTCGACATAACCGCGGAACCGGGATGCGAGTATATACCCCAGAAGAGGCATGACAGCCTGAAACAAACCAAAAAAGAAGGCGATAATCGCTGCGACTTTAATGTTGAGCTTATGCATACCCAAGCCCTTACACAGCGACACAGCAAAGGCGTCAGCGGAAAGACCCAGAGCAATTAGCAGTAATTCAATAACGCCCATAATCGTCCCCGTGTGGCTTAAACCACACCTGATTTATGTTTACACACGAAAATATAAGCCACACGAGATGATACCAGTCCTTTTAAACCAGACCAAGTATATACTACACTTGCGCCGTTGCGCAAATTCCGATAAAGTGACACATATAATGCATCGGCAGACTAGTTTTCGATTCACGCAAAGGAAGCGACAAATTGGAATTTTCGTTCTTATACGCTCTTCAGGAGATCAATAACGCATTTCTGGATTCGATTATGATTATTTTCAGTACACTGGGTAACAGCGGGTTCATCTGGATTGTTATCACAGTCGTATTGCTCTTCACTAAAAAATACCGCGAATGCGCGGTGGCCATAGCCGTCGCGTTGCTTTTCTCGACCCTCATATGCAACATAGCACTCAAAAATCTCGTGGAGCGTCCCCGCCCGTTCCGGATTGACGAGCAGGTGATTCTTAAGATTGAGGAGCCGCCTGATTATTCTTTTCCTTCGGGGCACACATTTTCTTCATTTGCGGCAGCCGTTGCGCTCTTCATATATAGCAGGAAAATGGGCATGGCGGCACTGGCATTGGCTTTTGCAATTGCTTTTTCAAGGTTATATCTATTCCTTCATTTTCCGACGGATGTATTGGCCTCCGTTGTACTCGGATCCGCGACTGCAGTGCTCGCGACATTTTTGGTTCGAAAATTCATGAGAAATACGCTGCAGAAGGCGGGTTGGATAGCTCTTCCAGCCGAACCGGCATCCGAAGGAGGAAAAAATGAATTCAGAAATGACTAAGATTACGCAGAACGACCGCGTTGCCAAACTCCTGGGTTTTAAGCTGGTTCAGGTCGACATCGGCTATGCACTCGCAGAAATGACGATGCGAGAGGATCATCTGAACGGGGTGAACACCCTGCACGGGGGAGTGATTTTCTCGCTTGCCGATTACGCCTTTGCCGTTGCCTGCAATTCCGGAGGGGTACCGACTGTTGCGGTGAGTGCCAATATTTCTTACTTTAAGCCGCCCAGCGGACCGCTTGTTCGAGCGGAGGCCCGTGAAATCTCCTCAGGCCGCAAAGTTTGCTGTTGTGAGGTCGAGGTGCGTGATGAGGACCGGACCCTGGTAGCTAAGTTCACCGGAACCGGCTACCGTAAAACTGTGCATACGCAATCTCAGTAAGCTTGCTCCGGCTACTTACATATCAACCGCAGTGTTCGGCAATTAAAATATCGAGAAAGGCAGCGGAGCCGCGAAATCGAAGTTGAAACGATTTGCATGCGGCGCTTTTGGTAATTTTGCTATTTCAAAACAAACAAATTTCCAATACAATCAAGATATGAGAGAAGTGCGTGACAAATCGTTTTTCTGCGAGAAACACCGCTTTTCGGTTCCGGGAGCTTTTCCCGAGATGATATAAGGGGGATTAAACATGAAAGAAATTACGTTACCCGGCCTACGGCGCTTTAATATGATCATGGGCGCGCTTCATCTGATTCAGGGAATTCTAATGCTGATTCTGTCCGGCAGTGTAATCCAGAAAATCGCCGAGTTTTCTCCGGTCATTACACAGAATTATCTGACTTTCAATCCGGCGACGCAGTCTCTGGAGCCGGCTTTTCGAGAAATATTTTCTTTGCCGTTCGGCGTGATGGTCGCATCCTTCTTGCTCATCTCGGCGATCGCGCACGCTTTGATTTCGATTCCCAAGAAGACGAACGACATCTATAACTCAGATTTATTGAAGAGAATTAACCGATTCCGCTGGTTCGAGTATGCCTTGAGCTCTTCGATTATGATTGTGCTGATTGCAACGCTTTTCGGAATTTATGACATCGCCTCACTCACGCTGATTTTCCTCGCCAATGCCTCGATGAACCTCTTCGGTCTTGTGATGGAGCAATTGAATTCCGGGAAGGACAAGGTTTGCTGGGGGCCTTTTGTCTGGGGCTCCGTCGTCGGTCTTGCACCCTGGATTGCCATTTTGATGTATATGTTCGGTTCCGGGAATTTTGACAAGGTCCCGTGGTTTGTGTGGGCAATCGTAGCGGCGTATTTTATCGCATTCAATACCTTCCCGGTGAATATGATTCTTCAATACAAGAGAGTCGGGAAGTGGAAGAATTACCTCTACGGCGAGCGTGTGTATATTGTGCTCAGCCTCGTGGCGAAAACGATTCTTGCATGGTTGGTGCTTTTCGGCGCAATGCAGCCGTAAGCCTTGTTCCCGGCGCATCGCGAAGCGTTACTATGCGACGTGCAACCGGACAGTATATGTTGTTGAAGTCTGAATTTCGACTCTGTTTACAAATTACGATTGTTAAGAGATGTCCGGGCTGTATAATGTAAATACATGTCACTTTGAAAGGAGCGGAAAAATGGGCAAATTTGTAATTAAGACCACCAAAACCGGTTTTGTATTCAACCTGAAGGCGAGCAACGGCGAGGTTATTTTATCCTCCGAAGTATACTCGACTGTCGGTTCATGCAAGAAGGGCCTCGAGAGCGTTCGCGCCAATGCTTCTGCCAAAGTTGAGGATCAGACGGCGGAGACGCTTCAAGCGCTTACAAATCCTAAGTATGAAGTCTACACCGACAAGGCAGGAGAGTTCCGCTTCCGTCTGAAGGCCAGAAACGGCGAGACCATTGCTTCTTCGGAAGGCTATAAATCTAAGGGTGCTTGCATGAGCGGAATTGAGAGCGTTAAGAAAAACGCTCCCGGAGCAACGATCGAGAAAGCAGAAGTGTAAAGCTATTAGCGAGGTACCGGTTATTAGTATTCTTGAAGGCATCAAGGGCGGCGCAATGCGCCGTCCTTTCATATTACTCAGATTTGAAACGCCCCGGACAACCTCTGACTTCAGGCTTCGCCTACGTAATCATAGAAAAGAACGGGCGTCTCATGTATAATATTTTTGTTAACTGTTTCGCTTGTTGAGTATTGCCGCTACTATGACACCCGAGAGGATTCGGTATGTCGAAGCCACCAGCCAGAGCGAAGATAATTGTTTATTTAACGCTCGTCCTTTTGATCGCCGTACTTGTTGGCGTGATTATGGGCGGCATCATGTATGTATTATCCGTTCGAAGAGAATACAACGATAAGACTCGCAAATCGCTTCTCGACAAGGGAAACGCCGCAGCCGCTTTTATCGATTCGGAGGATTTGAGCGAGCCATTTGACGGCAATGAGAAAGAAATCGACGAATTCAAATCTCATATTAAGGATCGACTGAATCGTCTGGTAGCGAGCAGCGGGGAAGCAATTTCGGCGTATATTCTGATTGATAAAGGCGAACATGTGGAAGTGATGTACGCTTCCGATGGGTTGTACGAATCCTTTGCAGATACCGGTGATCCTCGCGCGGAGGTCATATTCGCTTTTCACGAATCGTTTGCCCGGAACCAACCTCGAATCATCGGCCCGGATGAGAATCCCGACGGAGAGATTCTGACCACGCTCTCCCCGATTACCGACCCGGTAACCGGACGAACGGTTGCTGTTCTCGGAATCGATTATCCGATTCGGGTGTATTACGAAGAGGTGGATAAGCACACGCTCCATGCCGTACTCATGTCTTCCAGCGTACTGGTAGTACTAATTTGCCTGTATTGGTTTGTTTTTCAAAACCAGCGACTGAGCAGTTTGACCCGTGAGAGCCAAACGAGGGAGAAACTGTTCCGCACCATTTTCGAGCAGACACCCATCGGAATTGGTATGATGAGTAATTTCAACATTCTATCTGCGGTCAACCAGACCTATCTTCAGATTTTCGGACGTTCCGAGGAGGAGTTACGTCAACTCAGCTGGGCGGACCTGACTCACCCATCCGACCTGGAAGAAGACCTTATACAGTTTCGTCGCCTGCAAAACGGCGAGATTGACGATTATTCCATGGAGAAAAGGTTTATTCGACCGGACGGATCAATCGTCTGGGTGCATATGATCGTGATTCGATTCATTCTTGAGGGGCATCGCGAGCATACGCACCTTTGCATTCTTCAGGACATCAGCAAGCGTAAAGAGGCTGAGCTCGCTTTTCGCGAGGCGGAGCGAAGCAAGTCCGTTCTCCTATCGCACCTTCCCGGCATGGCATATCGTTGCCAAAATGATGCGTTCTGGACGATGGAGTTCGCGTCGGAGGGATGTCTCCAACTCACCGGGTATGCTCCGGATGAGCTGGTCGGAAACCATATCGTTTCCTTTGGCGAGTTAATCGCCCCCGAATTCCAAAGTATGCTTCGGAAGGAATGGGAACGGGTTCTGGATCTTAGAGAACCGTTCAAAGCCGAATATGAAATGGTATGTCGGAACGGAGAGCGAAAGTGGGTTCTCGAACTCGGCCAGGGAGTCCCGGGCGAGTATGGCGAAACCGAGGCATTGGAAGGTATTATCATTGACATGACCGAGCGCAAGAAGCAGGAGGAACACATTCGTTACCTGAATGACCACGACTTCTTGACCGGATTATACAATCGTAAGTTTTTCGACCTCGAAAAGGACCGTCTCGACGTGAAAGAGAATATGCCATTGACGTTCTCATTTGTGACATCAACGGGGTTCGCCTGATAAACGATGCGTTCGGACAGATTCATGGGGACCGGGTGATTATCGAGACCTCGAGGTTCTTGCGGAGCTTCTGCCGGGAAAATGACGTTCTGGCACGAACCGGAGGAAACGAGTTCAGCATCCTTTTGCCGAATACTACGGATGAGCGAGCCCATGATCTGCTCCTTCGGATGAACAACACACTCGAGCAGATTAACCGCGTTCCGCGTACTCCGGACTTCGGCTTAAGTCTGTCGATCGGGTACGGCACCAAGAACGATACACACCAGAGCCTTCCGGACGTCATGAAGGAAGCGACCGATTATATGTACAGTCGAAAGCTCCTGAATCGTAAGAGCTCGCACAGCTCAATCCTTTCGGCCGTCGTTGCGACCATGTACGAGAGAAGCCAGGAGACGGAAGCCCACGCGCTCAGGCTGTCCGAAATATCCAAAAAGATCGCATCGAAGCTGTCGCTCACTCAGAAGGAATTCGACGAGCTCGAAGTCTTTGCGCTGCTTCACGATATCGGCAAGGTCGGAATCGATGATCGAATCCTCAACAAACCAGGTAAGTTAACCGACGAAGAATGGATTGTCATGAGGAGACACCCGGAAATCGGTTACCGTATAGCGATGGCTTCCCCGGAACTCGAAGTCGTTGCGGAGTATATTCTCTCTCACCATGAGCGCTGGGATGGTAAAGGATATCCGCGCGGCCTTTCGGGAGATGCAATACCGCTTCTTTCCCGAATCATCTCCGTTGCCGATGCTTTTGACGCCATGACGGAGGATCGCGTTTATCGAAAAGCAATGAGCGAAGAGGATGCGGTCGAGGAAATCAAGAAGAATTCCGGAACTCAGTTTGACCCCGTCGTCGTCGCACTTTTTCTCGAGACGATTCAGGAACGGTCATAGATTTTTCATGCGTTCAACTTGTCGTAAACGTGGTAGAATACAAATGTATATAGGGGACTTTCGGGCGCTGGTTTCATTTGATACGGTAAGACCAACAGGCGATGAAATCATTTCCGGACTTTGTCGGCGAACCGCCCGGAATGAGAGTAAACCGATTTTTTTAAGGAGGAAATTTCTATGTTTCGTTCAGCTCGATTTTTTAATAACGGTCACTCAATCCGCATAGGGCTCACTTGCATTTGTCTGGCGGCGATAATGACGGCATCGGTCGCGTGTAATCTCCCGTTTAACAACACAGAGGATACCGAGGATGAAACCGAGACGGCTTCCGTCGATTCGACGACTATCGAGACTGCCCCGTTTGTCGAGACGTCGGCGGCGACCGAACCGACTACGGTGGTTGAAACCGAGACTGTGGCAACGACAACAGAACCATCCATATCCAATCCGGCCAACATGTACACAAGTTACGCGCATATGGAATCCTTCGATACGACCACCGGCTGGGCGACGTTTGATTATTTCGATATATTAAGAGGACAAGACGCAATCGATTGGTTGGTGGCACACGAGGGGTATACAATTGCGGATGCGACCACCTTGGTGAACGATTTTGCCGACAGTGAATTCGTGTATAAAAATATCAATCCTCAGCTCAGAACAGCGGATATGCAGGACGTCGTCATTCTTATGATGTATTTATCGGACGGGACACCGATGCCCGGAGCCGAACCGACTCCTCTTACGTATTCAGAATTTGTTACCCTTTATACCGGTCATCCGGCGTATGTTATGGATTCCTTTTTCTATCGCGTCATCGTTTCGGGCGGAGTAATCACCGAAGTGCATCAAGTATATTGGCCGTAAGAAGACTTTCCTTTGAGAGCCGATACTGATTTGATTAATCCGAGCCGGGAGGTGCGCGATGTTTAGCCATGCTATTTGTCGAAAAA
>CAYGIB010000002.1:25138-27149 GCA_964349735.1 uncultured Oscillospiraceae bacterium
AATATTTTTCGCGACCCTCGCTGGGGAAGAGGACATGAAACGTACGGAGAGGATCCGTATCTTACTTCCCGAATCGGGGTCCACTTCATACGAGGCCTTCAGGGAGAAGGAGAACGAATGAAGGCGGCGGCTTGTGCAAAGCACTTTGCCGTGCACAGCGGTCCGGAGGACATCCGGCATGAGTTCGATGCGGTCGTTTCCGAAAAGGATCTTCGCGAAACCTATCTTCCGGCTTTTGAAGCCTGCGTCAGAGAGGCGGGGGTCGAATCGGTCATGGGTGCCTATAACCGATTCAACGGCGAGCCGTGCTGCGGCAGCTATCGTTTGCTGCGGGATATTCTCCGGGGCGAATGGGGCTTTGCGGGTCATGTGGTTTCGGATTGTTGGGCAATCCGCGATTTTCACGAACACCATCGGGTGACCAGGACACCGGTAGAGTCGGCCGCGCTGGCCATGAACGCAGGATGTGACCTGAACTGCGGAAATATGTATTTGCATCTGAAGACCGCTTGGATGAAGAAAATGGTTTCGGATCAGCAAATCACTGAAGCGGCCGTACGACTTTTTACGATGCGCTTTAAGCTGGGGCTTTTCGATGAAACCGATTTTGACCGTATCCCATACGAGAAGATCGAATGTAAAGAACATATCGATTTATCGATTCGGGCAGCCGAGGAGTCCATTGTTCTCCTTCGAAACGATGGTATATTACCATTGAACATTGATTCCATCCGGACCATCGGTGTAATCGGGCCGAACGCAAACAGCAGGCGAGCCTTGATCGGAAACTATTACGGGACTCCGTCGCGGTATGTGACTCCTCTTGAGGGGATTCAGGATGCGGTCGGAGAATTGAATATTCGCGTCCTCTATTCCGTCGGCTGTGAGCTGGCATCGGATCGTACCGAGGGGCTCGCGTTGCCCGATGATCGAATCGCCGAGGCCTGTACGGTGGCCGAGCATAGCGATGCAGTCATTCTTTTCCTCGGCTTGGATGAGTCGCTTGAGGGAGAGGAACTCGATACCGGTAATGGTGTCGGATCCGGTGACAAGACGGATCTCTTGCTTCCGAAGGTTCAGCGCGACCTGCTCAAGCGCATTACGGGAATCGGCCGGCCTGTGATTGTCTGCCTGATGGCCGGCAGCAGCATCGACCTTTCTTATGCAGATCGTAACTGCAACGCGATTCTGGAGGTCTGGTACCCCGGAGCGAGCGGAGGCCGGGCGATTGCAAATGTTCTTTTCGGGCGGTCCGGTCCGAGCGGTAAGCTTCCGGTTACGTTTTACGCTAGCGACAACACACTTCCTGATTTTAAAGACTATTCCATGAAGGGTAGGACATATCGCTATATCACAGAGAAACCGCTCTATCCGTTCGGATACGGACTGACCTACGGTAAAGCGGAGTTAATTGAGGCAAGAGCTGACGGCTCTGTGCCGGAGTGTGGTGTTCTTCGTATCCGGGTATCCGTAATTAACAAGTCGGAGCGAGAAATCGGTGAGGTTCTTCAAGTGTACGCAAAGCCGACCGAATGCCGATTTGCTCCCCCGAATCCGGTTCTTTGCGCATTTCGGCGTATTCGGCTGATGCCGCTGGAGACGGCCGAATTTGCGATTGAAGTCTCGGCGGATGCTTTCTTTGCAGTCGATGACACCGGCACCCGGATTCGCCCGGATTCGGACTGGCTGCTCTATATCGGCACTTCTCAGCCGGATACAAGGAGCGCCGAGCTGACCGGGAGCAGCCCGCTCCGGCTCACGGTTAAAAAATGAACTTTTTTGTGAAATATTCGACATTTTGGTTTTTGAATATTGACAGAACATTTAAAGGATTGTAATCTGTAAGGGACATGTCGTGCTCGAGCACGACGTTGCGAATGACCGGGTTTTCCTTTATGAATTCTTTCCGTTGTGCTTCTTTTCAAATAGCATCGCCGGAGATTATTACATATAGAAGGGATTCTTATACGGGTTCCGCACGGTTTATTTGAACGGCCGCAGGCCATAAGAA
>CAYGIB010000003.1:0-9766 GCA_964349735.1 uncultured Oscillospiraceae bacterium
TTCTCGAAAAAGAGAAAGTGCGGACACAATTCATTCAAGCTTTGTTCGCAATATATTTGATATAATTAAATCACCGGAACGGCAGACATAATCCCCTTGACAACTTGATTCAACCGTTTCGGCAGTCTCATCCGCTCTCGCGAAGTCCTACCCCATTGGCCCCTTACCGGTGACTTAAGACGCGCGAAGAAGAATCGGTACGAAGTAGAGCAGCAGCCTCCGACAGCACGGACGGGACAACGTTATAACCGCTGTAGTTCTTCTTCAAGCAACCTCCGTGACTCGGATGAGTGATCGACACAAAAGGTAGCCGGGAACGCGCAAGCTTCCCGGCTATCGCTTTTTTCGGGTCGTGTACGGCGGTCGGCTGATTTATAAAATATCTCCGAAAATCATATCTATTTCCTGCCAAAATCCCCAAACGGGTCGTTGATATCCGAGATGTCTCCGCCGAGTTTTCTAATGATCGTTAACGCCTCATAGAAAAACTCGCGGTCGACCCGTTGATTATTGCGGTCAAGGTAATTCTTAAGAAGAGAAACCGCACGCTCGTCCCCGTAATCCCCGAGGCAAAGAGCGCCGATAATCTTGCGCTCCGCTTTCCTGAATGCGGCACGCAGGCTCTGATAAGTCTCCTCCGTCCGATGTTTCGAGCCGGCCTTGGCCAGCGCAATCAGTATGCTCTCCTCCGGTCCTCCGGCACGAATCGTCTCGGCTCCGTCCAGGATATGCCTCAATTCTTCGGTAATCGCGTCACCCATGCTCTCGGCGTATTCGGCAATCACGTCCGCCACATATTCGTCCGGTGTAGAGGCTTGACTGAAATGTTTAAGGATGGGTCGCATCGAGCCCTTATCGTTCCATTGACCCAGAGTCAGAACCGCCGATAGATTGGGCGCCATCCGGTCTCGAATTCCGAAGTCCTCGGAATCCTCGGAACGGTCCCAGCGCTCGGCTAAGGCCAGTGCTCTCAGGCGAACGACAGCCTCCTCTCCGAAGCCCCTGAGTTGCTCCAAGAGCACCCGCGGCGGCTGCACGTCGGACACTTCGGATGCAATCACGAACACATCCATGCAGTCGTCAAGAGACCCAAGTGAGCGGATGAACTCCGCCGGAGTTCCGGCGGGAAGCCCGGCCAGAGGCTTAGTGAAAAACTCGTCGGACTCAGCACCCGCAATCGAATTGAATTCCTCCTCGAATTCCTCGGTATATATGTCGCTCGACGCCGTTACCCGAGACAGAAAGCTCTCTCCGAGTCCTTCCATGTAACGGTTATACGCCTCGAAAAGCATTCTCGCCTGCTCTTTACTATCCATAATCACGCTCCCGTCTTTTCTCTCTTTCAATATACACAAAGTCCGGGGTCCGCTCAAGCGTTCCCCGGGCCTTGTCATGATTGGAGGCGCCACCTACGGACAAGCCGAATTATTATTGGCTTGTCCGATGACAAGCCGAATTATTATTGGCTTGTCCGATGGCAAGCCGGAAAGAAAAGACCGCCTACGGGAAACCCATAGGCGGCTTTGATTGGAGGCGCCACCCAGATTTGAACTGGGGGTGAAGGTTTTGCAGACCTCTGCCTTACCCCTTGGCTATGGCGCCGTTTCGATGAATCCACCGGGAAGAATCATATCACCAATAAGGGCTTATCGTCAACTTGTAAAGGCTACAAAAAATCACGGTCTGAACCAGCTGGTTCAGTAAATCCCGAGTTATTTTCTACGGATTCGGCGTGTTCTCATCTGCATTTCCGTCCGCTTCCGAATCCGGCATTTTCGCCTCTTCGTCGCTGATTTCTCCGAGCGGCGTTATTTCACACATCGAGTCCAGAAGGTCGATGTTCTTTCCGGTAATTTTGCGCAGCTTCACCTTCGCCCGGTCGAGCGCTTCCTGAATGCCGGATATCTCGTTATTGCGCTTAACCTTGAGGGTCGTTGTCTTAATTAAATCCTTAAAGCTATACACAAAGTTTCGAATTCCCTTATAGTCCGGCATCTCCAGATTAATCTCCCGTACGACCTCTTCCAACCGGCGGGCCAACTCCTCCTCCGTGATTCCCTCCCTCTGCAAATATTGGGGATCAATCACGAATTTGGCATTGATAATCACATCGCCTCTGGGCTCGACATCGCCGAACACCATCGACTCCTTGATAAACGGGTATCTCGTAATCAGCTGCTCGATTTCCTCCGGGAATACCTTCTTGCCGCTCTTGAGGACAATCATGGACTTGAGCCTTCCGGTGATCGTCAGACAGCCGTGCTCGCCGACGCGCCCGACATCTCCGGTATGGAACCAGCCGTCCGCGTCGATCACTGCTGCCGTCGCGTCATCGTCCTCATAATAACCGGCCATCACGACAGGGCCCTTGACCAGAATCTCGCCTTCTTTCCCGTCCGTATCATTATCTATCGCTAAGGTTATGCCCGAGAGCGGGTGTCCGACGGTACCCGGCACGAAGACGCGGCTGTTACAGCCGGCGACGACCGGAGAGGTTTCCGTAAGGCCGTAACCTTGAAGGATATGAACTCCGATGTCGTCAAAAAATTGGATGATTTCGGGGTCAATCGGTGCGGCTCCGCAGATGCCGATATTGAACTTACCGCCGAACGCCTTGTGAATTTTCCCGAACACGACCCGACGCAAATCGATCTTGACCTTGCGCAAGGCGCGGGTCAGCTTGATCATCTTATGAATCAGTTCCTCTTTGCCTTGTTTCTGAATGTTATCCTTCACCTTGCGGTAAAAGCTCTCAAATAGTGCAGGAACGCCGATCAAAAGGTTGATCTTATACTCTTCCATATTCTGCTGGATATACCTGAGGCCGTCGCATATGCAGATACACGCGCCCATATAGAGTCCGTACATGAGGCCGCAGGTATTCTCGAATGTGTGGTGCAAAGGAAGAATGGACAGCATTCGGGTGCCGACCGGAAATTTAACGACACCGGCCAGCGCGACGATATCCTTCGCGATATTTCTATTTCGCAGCAGCACGCCCTTAGACATGCTGGTGGTACCCGAAGTGAAGAGCAATGAGGCAATCTGCTCGGGGTCGATCGGACGATTTGCAAAATCGGCAGCGCCGGCGGCCAACATGTCCCGCCCAGTGGAAAGAATCGAGTCGAACAAATGCCAGCCGGAATTCCCCGGGAAGAGTTCGCTGTCCTTCTTCGATCCGTTCATGCAGACAAACGCCCGAATCGAGGGCATCCGCTCGGATGCGATAATCATGGTATCGAGGTATGCCTTATCGAAAATGACCGCCGCCACGTTGCCCCGCTCCAACAGGGAGAGGATCTCGTCTTGCTTCAGCAAACGATCCAGGGGTACGGAGACTCCGACGCCGTTGACGATTGCCAGATGCGAGATGGCCCAGCGGTAACTGTTTTCACCGATAACCGCGATTTTCTCATCCGCCAGTCCGAGCCCGAGCAGCGCGTTTCCCAATGCCTCCGTGTCCGTTCCGACTTCCCGGTATGTTCTGCGGATGATCTCTCCGCCCGGCTGTTCACGGAATCGAAAAGCGGGCAGATTCCCGTACAAAGCGACGCTTTGACGAAGCATCTCCCGCAAATCGTTAAACGAACGGGCCTTAAAATAAGTCTCGGATTTCATAATCTGCATATCGTCGACCTCCAGTCATGCGGGGCGCTTCCCCGTGGGTCGGATCATATGCCATACGAATCCGAACGCATATCAAACTCTTGAATACCGACTGCCGACCGGTCCGGGCGGCCCGGGCTAAATGTCATTTACGCTTCACTGTCCCCTGAGGAACGGGCGTCCGATTCGCCTTCGAGCTCATCGACGAACCTTCCGATAAATTCAATCGCCGTATTGTAATCCATCCTGTTCGGGTGACCCATGCTGATGACGGCAAACGCACCCTTCACTTCACACTCTCCCAAGACCTCAATGTAATTGCTCTTGAGAATCAGCGCGAGTTTCTCCTGGTTATCCTTACGAAAAGCGCTGCTCGTGATAATAGCCACACGCTGAGCCATGGATGGCTTAAGCTTCTCGGCGAATTGAATCAACTCGTCGGAGCTCACTCCGTTATAAATACCGCCGACAATAATGAGAATATCCGCTCCGAAAATCGTCGCTTTATCCTCAATGTTCATCGGTTCGATTGAAAACGCGTTACCAATGGCTTCGGCAATCTTCCTGGAATGGCCGGTCTTCGTATAATACGCCAGTTTAATGTTCATTTGCCCCTCCGTTCATTACCCTGTCATCTATATAGTTTATCACATTTTATCCGGTGTCGGGACAAAAAGAACGGATGAATCTCCGGGATTTTCGACCCGACGGAATGCCACATGATAAACGCGCTGTAAGAGTTCCGGAGTCAAAACCTCTTCCGTTTCGCCGTGCGCGGCAACGCGGCCCTTCTCGAGAACGATGATACGGTCGCAATACATCGCCGCCAGATTGATGTCGTGAAGGACGCAAACGATTGTTTTCCCATCGGCCTGATTCAGCCTCTGAAGCATATTCATGACCGAAAACTGATGATAGATATCCAGATTTGAAAACGGCTCATCGAGAAAAAACCACGGACAGCCCTGCGCGACCGAGCGTGCCAGCAGAACCCGCTGAGTCTCGCCGCCGCTTAATACGGACATCGGTGCATTGGACAGTTCTTCGATTCCGGTCGCTTTCATCGCCTCAGCGACCGCCTCCCGGTCCGGCTTTTCCGGATAACCGAAAAGGCGGATGTGCGGATTTCGACCCATCATCACGGTTTCTCCGACCGAAAAGGAAATACCGGTCTCAATTTTCTGCGGCACGTAGGATATCAGGCGGGCTATCTCCTTGCGTCGAAACTCCGAAATATCGATGTCGTTTACGGTGACGCACCCCTCCTTTGCTCTCAGCAGGCGAAGCAGATGTCGAACCAGAGAAGTTTTTCCGGAGCCGTTCGGCCCGATAATTCCATAGAAGTGACCCCGTTTCAGCTCGCAGTCCAGCCGGTCCAGAACCGGAATGCGGTCCGGATCCGGCCGCCAATAAAGCTTCTCGGCCGCGATGCGCTCGGGACAGGACAAGAATGATTCTCTTGTTCTCATCCGCGCACCCCCTTCCCGCGAGCCTTATGCAGGAGGAAAAGGAAAAACGGGGCCCCGATGACGGCAGTGATTGCGCCGACCGGTATCTCGGCGGGCGCCGCGAGGGTGCGGGCGAGCGTGTCACATAGGATCATAAAAATCGCACCGGCCATACACGATAGCGGAATCAGCCGTCGACTGCGCGAACCTGCCAACAGGCGAATGATATGCGGAATAATCAGGCCGGCAAAGCCGATGATTCCACTGACGCAGACACAGGCGGCGACCGCGAGAGAAGAAAGAATGATCATCCTTCTTCGTAAGCGCTGCGCGTCGATTCCGAGGCTCTCCGCCGAGTCATCGCCGGTCGCCAGAACATCGAGAGAGAAACACGAGGGCAATATCAGGAGCAGTACTCCGATGACGAAGATGAGGAGAAATCCGACTTTCAGATACGAGGCGGCCGAGAAGCTTCCGAGCATCCAGAGATAAACCTTTTCGAGCTGATCTCTACGCATAACCATAATCAAGGTGATCGCCGAGGTAAGAAGCGAACTGACGGCGATACCGGCAAGAAGGATACCGATGGTCGACGTTCCTCCGCCGCGAAAAGAAATCCGCCAAACGACAAGAATCGTCAAAAGCGCTCCGGCAAAGGCAAACGCCGCGATTCCTCCGATTCCGACGACCGAAAAGCTCAAGCCGAACGCAATCGCGACAGCGGCGCCGAACGCCGCGCCCGAAGAAATGCCCAGGACCTGCGGATCGGCCAGGGGATTTCGAAGCACCCCCTGAAGGACTGCCCCGGACATCGCCAGTCCGCAGCCAACCAGACCGGACAGGAGCACGCGCGGCAGTCGGACGAGCAGGACGATCGTGAACTCAGTCGGGTGAATCCCCGACACGTCGATGAGCCTCCCGAGTCCCGGAATCCGCGACAGCAGAATCCGAAGGCTGTCGGTCACCCCGATATCGGCGGCACCGACCGATGCGGCCGTGATAATCAGGGCGGCCAGGATGGCCGTCAGAATCAGATACAGGACAAGCGGTCGACGTTTCTTTCGCATAATGTATTCTCCGAACGCGTCCTACTCCTCCGGATAAAAAAGTGAGATCAGAAGCTCGATACCCTCTACATTTCGGTAACCCTGGCGCTCAATAAGATCCGCATCGATCCCGTATATCCGTCCGTTCTGAACGGCGGACAGTCCGCTGTAGGGTTCCGTAGCGATGAATTCCTCGAGCATGTATTGATTGACTAAGATGACATCCGGGTCTGCTTCAATCAACTTCTCGACCGAAAAGGACCATCCGGAAATGTCGGCGGCGATATTGTCGCCTCCGGCCGTTTCAATCATGTTGTGGACAAAGGTATCGCCGCCGGCCGTGTAGTCGCCGTATTCGCCGAAGGAAACGGCATAGTAAACGGTGGGGCGCTCTTTATCTTCGATGGACGCAACCGCCGCTTGGACCCGTTCGTCCATATCTCCGATCAGCTCTTCTGCCTCCGCTCCCCGGTTGATTATTTCACCGACCGATCGAATCATACTCTGAACGCCGTCGATGTCGTATTCTTCGTGAAACACCACAACAGGTATTCCGAGATCTGTCAGGGCATCATAAGAGCTTTCCGTAAAAATAGACGAGGCAATTACCAGGTCCGGCTCCAGGGCGACGATCGACTCGATGCTCGGCACGTCGATCGATCCGACCGATTCGACGCCTGACACTTCCGTCGGATAATTGCAGTAATCGGTTCGTCCGACGACCCTTACCCCTTCCCCCAGCTCGAAAAGAAGCTCGGTGATATTCGGTGCGCAGGACACGATACGCTTCGGCTCCGATTCGATTACGGCCGAATTGCCATAGGAATCAACTACTTGCAAGGGGTAGTCTGTTCCGGTTTCTGCGGGCATCCCGGACGTCCCGATTACGGCGGTCGTACCCTCCGTCACGGCGGTTGTCTGTAATCGCTCTGTTGCCGACGGGCGGTCCGTCCGCTGCGGCGTACAGGAACAAAGGCACAGCAAAAAACAAGCCGCGCAAGCCAAGGCAAGGATTCTGTTTATAGTCAAGGAAAACTCCTTCTCCCCCGTCCCGCCCTCCGCGGGAAAAGAGAAAAACATACTCGTCGGCAGGTCTCCTGACTCGTGATCCATCGAAACTCCGCGCCTTCTCGGTCGGCCGAAAAAATACCGGCTCTCCGATGGCTTTCTCAGCGGGTCTCGTCCCACTTACAGTAGCGGGGGCTGCCGCGGTTTCACACCGCGTTCCCTATTCTCCTCTAACGAGGCACCGACGGCTCATTTGGCCGATAAGACTTACAAAGCCTATTGGCAGATAAAGTCTATATGACCTATAAAGTCAATTTGACCCGTAAGACCAATATGACCTAAAACGATACTATACCTAATGGAAATGATTTTCAAGAATCGATGGCCAGAAGTTCCATTTGGATGAGATCGCCGCCCATCTCTTGTGCTTCGTCCTCGTCGTGTGTGACGACAATGACGGTTTTCCCGGCGGTTTTCTCTTTCACATACCGGATGACATCCTTTTTAAGTTCCGCGTCGAGGCCCTTAAATGGCTCGTCGAGAAATATTACGTCGCCTCCGGCGAGGACGGCGCGTACAATGGCAACCCGACGCCGCATTCCACCGCTCAATTTGCGAACCGGTATGTTTAAACTCCCGCGAAGGCCGATGTCCGACAAATGCCGGACGATATCCTCCCGGCTTACATCGGTCGGGCACGCGAGCCGCACGTTGGCCGGCGCATTGAAGGCCTCGCAAAGACGATCCTCTTGAAATACCGCGCTTCTGCGCTCCGGCACGCCCTCAATCGTTCCCGTATCAGGCGCGATCAAACCCATAAGCATGAAAAGAAGCGTTGTTTTGCCGCAACCGGACGGACCCATGATGCAGGTCGTCCCGCCCGCATGAAAAACCGCGGAAAAACCATCGATGACCGACTTTTCGCCGAAGCTCTTACTGAGATTTTGCACCGTAATATTCATCAGACCTTCTCCATGCGCGTGTATGCGAGTTTAATCAGGCGGACAAACAGCTTCTCGAAAAGTATGCTCAGGAGAACAACAACTGCGGTCCATGCAAACAGATCGGCTGTGCTGAAATAAACCTTGGCCTCATACAGTCGCTCGCCGATGGAGCCCGACGGAATACCGATGACCTCGGCGGCGACACCGGCCTTCCACGCGAGTCCGATCGCAACGCCGCATGCCGAGAGCAGATATGTCTTCAGGTGCGGAATGTGGATATAAAAAAGCCGGCGCGCCCGTCCGATTCCGAAAACCTTTGCCATCTCCAATAGTTTCGGGTCGGTACTGCGAATGCCGTGAAGAACATTCGTATAGATAATCGGCAATACCATCAGAAACGCGATAAAAACCGAAAGCCCTCTCGATCCAAGCCATATCAGGCTCAGGATGACGAAGGACGCGACCGGCGTCGCCTTGACCGCCGCCATATAAGGCCACAGTAAGATCTCGACAATCCGGACGTTTCCGGCAATAACGGCCATTATGACACCCGCTACAAGCGCCAGAAAGAATCCCAGCGTGATACGAAGAAGTGAAAAGGCGACCGCTCCCCAGAAGCTGGCGGTGCCAATCAGTTCTGTCAGGCGAATCGCAACGTCAATCGGAGACACCAACAAGAGCTTCTGCGCCAGAAGCATCGCAAGCCCCTGCCAAATCAAAATGGCCAAGACCGCCGCAGCGGCCTTGGTCAAGACGCTCTTAAGCTTTGAAGTAGAATCCGTCGTCGGGGAGTTTTCCGCCGACGGATTTGGGGTTCTGCTCGAAAAGGACATTCAGATAACCCTCCATGGCTGTCTGCATCTCTTGGCCGTCTATATATGTAATATTACAATACGGGATGGCCTTTTCGGCAACTGCTGCCTTAAAAATATCGAATTTTTCAATCCATGCAGCCGCTTCTGCGACATTTGCGTTCACATATTCCGTCGACCCCTTGTATTCTTTGAGAAAAGCATTTACCGCGTCCGGGTTCTTTTCGACAAAATCCTTACGGGCAATAAGTACGCCGGTAATCATCAGACTGCCGTTATCGAGGTCTGCCCAGGCCTGGTTCAGGTCGATTGCGACGCGTAAATCCGGCACGGCTCCCTTCGCGACAAATACATACGGTTGAGGCAGCATCGCGATGCCGCTCCCGGTTTCTGACAGAAGAGCGACAATCTCGGTCGCCTCAGACTTCCACTCGATGGTCAGATCCTTATCCGGATCCATGCCATGCTCGGAAAGAAGATACCGCAACGCATATTCCGGTGAGGAGCCCTTGCCCGTCGCATAGAGAGTCTTGCCCTTCAAATCCTCGATGGATTGAACCGTGTCGCCGAGCTCGGTGATATATAGTACGCCGAGCGTGTTGACCGCCAGAATCTGAATCGCGCCGTCGGTGTTATTGTAGAGAACCGACGCGAGATTGGCCGGAACGGCTGCCATATCGAGCTCGCCCTGAATCAGTTTCGGAGTGACCTCGTCCGCCGTGGCATACACCGCGAATTCATAGTTGTTCTCGGTCTTATCTGCGGAGGCATCCTCCATCAATTTGACCAACCCCATGGAGGTCGGGCCCTTGAGTCCGGCGATTCGAATGGTCGAGGGCTCTTTCTTTCCCCCGTCTCCGGCACAACCCGAAATTAAGGACAGTATCAGGACCATCGCAAGT
>CAYGIB010000003.1:9776-21488 GCA_964349735.1 uncultured Oscillospiraceae bacterium
ACGCTGAGTAATTTTTTCATATTCATATCCTTCCGGGTGATTGGAACCCGGCTTGCGTCTGAGAAATCAGGCGCATAACCGATAAACCTGTCTATCGTTGCAAAAAACGAATCGCTCCCCCTTAGTATTTTGAAATCATTATAACAAAGTAACCAATAGAATAGCGACTCCTGACCTTATGCAATTGCACAAATCACAGGCACAGTGTATGTCCTGTCTTGAAGGGCATCCGAGCACTTCCGGTCCGGACATCTGAATACAAATCTATGATACGTTTGAACGCAGGTTACCGATTTATTCAAATTCAACCGGTTTTTCGAATAAACTAATCTTGTTGAAACGCTTCGGCGGCGCTATGATGATTTATATAAATTACTTGGGAAGCGCTAATGATGGATGCGCAGAAACGAGAAAGGCGTGAGAATATGGCGATTTTTAACAAGGATCAGGTCACATGCGAATCCTTCGGTATACTCGGCTCGAAGCAATGTCCGGTCTGCCTGAAGGAAACGGTCTGGCTTTTGTGCGTCGCGCGATACTGGTTCTCTTTTCTGACGCTTCGTCTCATCCCCGTCCGAAAAGAATATCTCGCGGCCTGCTCGGAATGTAAGAAGGGCCTTTCGATGTCCCGGGCTACCTTCGATGTCCTTAAGATGAAACTGGACTGCGGCGACGCCATCGGTCGAATCGAGGATGCGATTCGCTTTCCCGACAAAAGTGCCCTCCAGATTCGAGAACTCCTGAAGGTCGAGTCAAAGGAGCAAGATATCCTTCGTGAGATGGAGGAACTGGAACGCGAAGAGCTTGAGCACGTGCGCCAAGCAGAGGAAGAGACGCGAAAACACCTGACTGCCCTGGAGGCGGAAATGATTGGTGAATCGGTGCCGGAGGAGGGTGCAAAGCCGGACGATATCTCTGAGACTACCCAAGATGAATCAGATAAAGTTTAGCGAAGAAATCCTCCAGAATATATCTTGAATCGATTTCTTTGTACACTTTTATTTTACGAGTATTTTCACATTCGATATAATGCCCCTCGCGGTCCACTGTGGGGGCATTTCGCTCCTCACTTCTGCCGCACCCCGGATTCAAAGCCAACCCGATAGCCGGAGAATCTCCCAATGACCAACTCTCGCCCGTCGTCCACGAGGCCTTATCTGAATTTCCAAACTCCTGAATCTCCTCAAACAAATATTGACCGATTGCTCCGCATGGTCGAACCTTTTGTTCCAATTCAGCATATCCGACTTGCATTCGGGTATAGCAATCCATCGGAACCTGCCATAAGTTCATCTCCGATTTAAATACAACATTGGCGGCATGATAATCATTGCACAAGTTAAATTCCCATCCGCCCTTCGGGTAACTCGCGCCGCCGATCCAGATGCAAGTCAGCCGCTGTGCAATCTCCGGTTGAATGAGCAATGCCAGGGCCATATTGGTAATTGCCCCCTGACAGAGCACAAACAGTGGTTCTTTGTCGTCACGCATGGCCTCATCCACGATGAGTTTTGCGCCATCCGACTCAATCATATCCATCTCCGAGCATAACGGTCTGATGGCTCCTCGTTTGACCGGGACGGTACCCGAAAGGTTCATAAGCTTCAGAATGCATTCGATTACTTGAAAGCTTTTCTCAACGGATGCTTCCCCTTCAGATAAGTAAAACTGCTCCGCAATAATTCCCCGAATCAGAAATCGAGGCGTCAGCACGGCATGTACGATCGCATATTGATCATCTGCTTCACATGCCGCATCGGTATCCAGGATGACGCGAATTTTCTTGTTTTCAGGCACTTTGAACTGATATTTCATTGCTTGTCTCCCGAAATGAGTCGTTAATTATTTTTACTGCAAGAATCAGAATTTCTCAATATTAATTACGGTTTTCGTCGAAGATAAATGTCGACTAACTATAACTTAATATATAATTTATCTAGTATTTTGTATCATGAGAATATTGCTCAGAAAAAATCCGCATGACTCCCGGTACGGTTCAACACTAAAACCATGATATCTTCCATGATTTCGTATGCAAGCAGCCAATCCGGCTCAATATGACACTCACGGACTCCTCGATATAAGCCCGACAACTCGTGATCCCGATGTTTATCGTCCAGTTGCTCTCCGTTCGATAGTCTCTCGACAACAGCAAGCAATTTGTCGATATTCTTTCCCCTCTTCTTGGCTTGCTTTACGTCCTTCCTGAACTGACCGGTCATCTTGACTACATATGTCATTCATCAAACTCCGCCCTGAGTTCTTTCATGTCACTATATGCCTTGATTCCTTCATCGTATGCAATCCTCCTGCCCTCGGCTATTGCAGCCAGCGTTGTCCGATTGGGCGCATATACTTTCAGTTCAAAGGGAATACCGTTCTCGCGAATCGTCTGTCTCAGAAACATGTTAACGGCAGTCGTCATATTCAGCCCGAGTTCTTCGAAAATCTTCTCTGCGGCAACCTTAACGTCTTTCTCAATTCTGATGTTAATATTTGCTGGATTCATATCATCACCTCATTTCATTCTCATAGCTCTATTATGAGCATTGTGCAACATGTTGTCAATACATTGTGCGCATTTTATATGCTTTTCGGGCAATAAAAAACCGCCCCGGAACCATTTGTTCCGAAGCAGCTATTCTACTTTGCTGGTGACCCGTAGGAGAATCGAACTCCTGTCTTCGCCGTGAAAGGGCGATGTCTTAACCGCTTGACCAACGGGCCTCTTGGTAGCGGCAGTGGGATTCGAACCTACGACCTACCGGGTATGAACCGGACGCTCTGGCCAACTGAGCTATGCCGCCATAACCCCAGTACGCGCTTTAGACGCTAGACGATTTTAGCATCTGAGTATGGCCTTGTCAAGAAATCTCGGTGTCTGAAGACCGGTCCGGACAAAAGTCTTCAACGCCGTCGAAAAAATCCCTGACAGGGATCAAAAAACGCATGTCGTTTACGTATATCCATGTGGATAAATCTTGGCATTTTCTCCAGAAGATCAAGCGCTTATTTACGCCATTCTCAACGAAATTTCATCGCTTCTGTCTAATAAGAGTGCTTACAATCGACGGATTATTATATAAACCGATTAATAAATAATCAATCTGCCTCTATTAAACTATGATATAATATTACTCGGTTCAGTATATGAACGTAGCATTGAATGTAACGTACACATTAAGGATGCATGTATGCGTCCTTTTTTGTTGGTCATATATCGGATACAACAGTTATACCGCCGTATAGACGTCGGTCAAAGGAGTTAAATTGGATTTTTCTACATTGGGGATGATGCCCCAGATTCTTAAGGCCCTGGACGAACAGGGTTATTCTTCCGCTACGCCGATTCAAGAGGCCGCAATCCCAACACTGCTGACCGGTCGGGATCTTCTGGGCTGCGCACAGACCGGCACCGGTAAAACCGCCGCGTTCGCCTTGCCGATTCTCCAAAAACTCGGACAGAGACCCGACGCCACGGGTTCGTCCGGCGGCCGCCGCAGGATCCGCACGCTGGTGCTGGCTCCGACGCGCGAGCTCGCGATTCAGATTAACGATTGCTTCAAGGATTACGGCCGGCATCTGCGGCTGCGCTCCCTGGTCATTTTCGGCGGCGTATCGCAGAATCCGCAGGTCCGAAGCCTCCAATCCGGTGTGGATATCCTCGTCGCGACACCGGGACGTCTCCTCGATCTGATGGGTCAGGGATACGTCCGACTGGATAACGTTGAGTTTTTCGTGCTGGACGAAGCCGACCGCATGCTGGATATGGGCATGATCCACGACGTCCGGCGCATCGTTTCGTATCTTCCTTCCGAGCGGCAGACCATGTTCTTTTCGGCGACGATGCCGTCCGAGATTGAATCACTTGCAGGCGCAATCCTCTCGGACCCCTATCGTATCGAAATTACTCCGCCCTCGTCCACGGTCGATACCATCGGCCAAACGGTTTATCGCGTCGACCGAGGCAATAAAATTCATCTGCTGATTCATCTTCTGCGCGGTACCGACGTCGACTCGGCGCTGGTGTTTTCGCGCACGAAGCACGGCGCGGACAAGATTGTTCGGTCACTCGATCAAGCCGGTCTTTCCGCCCAGGCCATTCACGGAAACAAGTCCCAAAACGCCCGCCAGGAAGCCCTCGGAAATTTTAAAAGCCACAAAACGCGTATTCTGGTCGCGACGGATATCGCCGCCCGCGGCATCGATGTCGAAGAACTTTCCCATGTCATCCAGTTCGATCTGCCTGAGGTTCCGGAAACCTACATCCATCGGATCGGTCGAACCGGCCGCGCCGGACTCGGCGGCACCGCCTACTCTTTTTGTTGCGGGGAGGAGTATCCGCTCATGCGGGATATTCAGAAACTGATCGGCAAGGAACTGCCAATCGAAATGAATCATCCCTACCCGATGACAGAAGCAAATGCGCTTTCCGCGCCCGCGGCTCCGCAATCCTTCCGCTCGGAAGGCCGCTATAATCAAAGAGGCGGCAACCCGAGGGGAGCTAATCCGGGATCAGGCAATTCGCAATCCGGTGCCCCGAGGTCCGACAATTCGCGAAAAGGTCATCCCCGGCGTCAATACGCCAGGCGCGAGGAATATTAAAGAGCGGATTCCATAACAAGTAGGAATACTGAGGAAACCGCATACCTTAATAAATAGGAAGCTCGAAAAAACACGCAACTTCTAAAGGGAGCAGGCACGAAGAGAAATCCAATGTCTTTACTCCGTGGAATATTCACTTCTGTCCGGACACGTCAAACCGGAGTCCAGGACTTCCTGAAGCGAGGGAATCGATGAAGCTGCGCCTCGGCGCGTTGTTGCGATCGCAGCGGCTTTCGCGGCCCGAACAAGCGCCAAATAAGCAGTTGACCCGCGGGCTTTTTCGGCCATATAAAATCCGGTAAACGTGTCACCGGCAGCCGTTGTATCGACCGGTTCCACCGAATATGCCGCCTGATACGTTTTCTTTGATTCATGCAAAAGGATGGCACCCTGCGCGCCAAGTGTCAACAAGAGTTCGGCATTCGGATACCGGGCATGCATCTCATCCAAAATCTTTATTGGAGACCCTTCCCCGGTCAACTGTTCGCCTTCGACTTCGTTAAAAATGAAACCGTCAATCCATTCAAGCGGTACGTTCTGAAGTTTCTCATTGTACGGGGACGGATTAAGGTAAATACGAAGTCCGCGTTGATGAGCGATACAAACAATGTGATCAAGTAAATTGACTTCATTTTGCAGAAGCAACAGATCTCCGGCAGCAAACTGACTGATTACTGCTTCAATACTTGCTTTCGTGTTCATCCCGTTCGCATTAGCCGCAATCAATATGCAGTTCTGCGCAGAGGAATCAACTTGTATATATGCCGACCCGGAAAGGCCTTGTTGTTCATACACATGGCTGTAGTCAATACCGTATTCGACCAGGGTATCCAGAAGCAGACGTCCGTCTGTTGCGCCGACATTACCCGCTAAAGATACCGGATAACCGGCTCTTGCGACAGCCGCGGCCTGATTGAGTCCTTTACCGCCGGGAAAGAGCTGCATCCTCTTAATCGTCTCGGTCTCGCCCGGGGCAATGATATGGTCAACTGCCATAACATAATCAATATTTAATGACCCGAAAACCAGAATTTTCAAGGGCGGTTTCCTTTCTTTATGATTCATTCAACAACAGCTCACTGCATCCTTTTTCTGCGGATATGGCCGATCAGCCGTGCCGATATACGTCCCATCCAAGATAATTTCCCAGTGCTTCTTCCAGCACTCCGGCTACATTGGAACGGTTCATGGCAACGTGGTGTTCAAACCCGTTCTTGCAGATATACTTCATGAGCCCTTGCAAATCCGGGACGGAACACACGGCTACGCCACCTTCGGTCTCAACGGAATCCCTGAGAAACTCACCTTCTCCGAGATACAGTTTGATCTTGCCGTTCTTATCATCGGTGGTTATTTTAGCATACGTCATCGGACCTTCCCCGATTTTTCCTTTGCAGGCACCAAAACAGCTGTCCGCTCCGAGCGTTGTGCCAAGAACTCCAAGATTTCCAATTTCAAAATCATTATGTCCGAAAAACGACGCCGGAAAGTTCGAGCAATGGAGGCTTACGCATTTATTTCGATCATTTGCGAAATTGTTGTTCCAGTCAAAATAGGCAGACGGGCTTCCGGATGCCAGATACAGTGCGTACATGGTCAGAGCTCCGGTAATGTCCATTTCGCAGGCGCTGGAGAGACCCTTCTCCCCCATCATGCTCATCGAAAGGCAAGTTGCTACACCGTAATTGTTCTGGATGGAATCCCAACACTGAACAGCACTGGCAGAACAGTCGTGATCAACGATCCATTTTTCAAGCGTAAGAGCCAGTTTGGCCTGAAGAACAATTTTACTTTCTTCAATGTGCGCCGGAATTTTTCCATATGCCTTTATTTCATCGATCTTCGCTTCCACTTCGGGATTAACATTCATATTTTTCGCAGTAAAGATGATTTCCGACATGTCGACCACGGATACTGTTATTCCGTATTTTTGTAGCAGTTTTTCTGAAAAACGAACCGTGTGGAATGCATCGGGACGGGTTCCGATTGCCGCAATTCGAGCGGTTCGAACACCGCGAACCACCCGGCATATCGCTTCAAACGTATCAATATCCGCATCGAACGCAATACTGTTAATATCACAGGTATGCTGTTTGGTCAGACTGAATTTGATATCGCGCTGGTACAGGTTGTTACACAGGGAAAGCTTTCCGCAGAATGCATCCCGTCGATTTTCAAGCTGCATACGGTCAATGGAATCATCACATGCCTGTATCAAGATCGGCACATTCAGTTTGGCAAGATCAATAGCGGTTGCAACACCTACTTCATCTCCGAAATTGGGCAGGATGACAAGTATTCCGTCGATCCTGTCCCGGTTTGCATGAAAAAGTTTGGTACAAGCCTGCGCATCTGAATACGTCATGACCGCTCCAAGCGGAGTATCCTCCTCACTGAGTAAGACGGCATCAATACCCTTGGTTTTAAACTTCGTAAGGATCTTTTCTCGCTCTTCTTTGACCAGGTGAGACGGAAAGAAACTGCGGTTCGATACGATTACGCCGAAAGTAGTTTTTTTCATTTTTCTTCTCCTGAATTTTATTTTATGTCAGACGGGAAATGAGACGCCGGCCGTCATAATGATGTTGGAATATGGAGTAGCCTCACCGGTACGAATCGCAAATTTACATTTTCCGGAATAAAGTTTAAAAGCGGAATGCGGAAGCAACGAGATCGGAACCGGCATGAGCGAATGAATCAAGGCAACCACAGCCGGGTTTTTCTCCTTTGCCTCTTCTGCAATTATTCCGGCTTCGACCACGGTTTCAGCCAAAACCGCATGAAGAACTTGTTCGAAACTCGGCACCCCAAGTGTCAGCACCAGATCAATGACCGGCACTCCCTCCGGAACAGGCATTCCCGCATCACCGATCAGGAATGAATCCGTGTGGCCGAGGGCAGCGATATGCTTCATTAGTTGACTGTTCAGTATTCCCGTCCGTTTCATATTCGTTCAACCTCTTTCTATTTGCTGTTATTGCGTTGCATCAAAGCCATTTTTTCCTGCATACTGCGCTGAAACTGGTCGATAATTACTGCGGCAACAATAACCGCACCTTTAATGACCATCTGCCAGAATTCAGAAACACCGACCATGATCATACCGTCGTTGAGAACGCCGATGACGAAAGCACCAACGATTGTGCCACCGATCGTTCCGACTCCGCCGGACATTGAAGTTCCGCCGAGAACAACAGCGGCAATTGCGTTCATTTCCCAGGATTCACCGGAGGCCGGATGAGCGGCCATCAACTGTGAAGCTGTAATGAGTCCGACAATAGCGGCACATGCGCCGGAAATAGAGTAGACGAGCCATTTGACCCGGCTCACTTTAACACCGGACAAACGAGCTGCTTTTTCATTACCGCCGATTGAGAGAATATGCCATCCGGTTGGAGTCTTTTTGAGTACGATTGACGCAATAACAGCGATGACTAATAGAATCAATGCCGCGACCGGAATCCCCATCACTTTTCCGCCGAGTATACTGAATCCTTCGTTATTTAGCTCCGGTTTACCGATTAGGTTCGGGAAAGTCTTTCCGTTGGAGCGCAGCAATGCAAGACCGCGTGCTAAATACAGCATACCTAAAGTGGCGATAAACGGGGCGACTTTGAACCGGGTAATGATCATACCGTTAATGAGTCCAATGAAAGCGCCGAAGATAACCACAATGATGATAATTGCCGGGATACTGAAAAACAATGTCACACCAAACATAGGCAATACGAGACCTTCAACGATGAGTCCGCCGGCCAGCATGGCAGATAACCCGACAATCGAACCCACCGATAAGTCAATGCCACCCGTGATGATTACATAGGTCATGCCGATCGCGAGAATACCGTAAAGCGCGACATGCTTTGCAACAAGGAGAAGACTTCCTGCCGTAAGAAAGCTGTCGGAGGCAACCGAGAAAAAAATGATTAAGCCGAACAGTGCAATAAAGGTTCTTCCCTTTAATAGAATCATTCCAATGGACTGACGGGGAGACATTTCTTTCAGACCCTCTTTATGTTTGAACATTTTTTTCACCCTCCATGTTATACAGCTCGGTTATGGCCTTTGTAAGAGGCCGTAACAAGAGTTTCTTCATTTATATCTTCGCCGACGAATTCTCCGGTAATCAGACCGTTTGACAGCACCAGTACCCGATCGGCGATCGCAATTATTTCTTTGAGTTCAGACGAAATCACGATGATCGATAAGCCCTTTTCTGCATACTCGTTAATGATGTCAAACACTTCCGATTTTGCGCCGACATCAATGCCGCGACTCGGTTCGTCCATAAGGAGAATTTCAGGACTTGTCAGAACTCCTTTGCCGATAACGACTTTCTGCTGATTGCCGCCTGACAGGGATAAAATAGGCAGATTTGAATCCGTGGCCTTTATATGGATGTCCTTAATTGTTTTCTGAATCGCTTCGTTCTCCCGGACTTTATTGATCAGACCGATTTTGATATATTCAAGCATGCTCGAGAGGGTAATATTTTTTCCGATACTCAAGGTCTGCACCAGGCCTTCTCGCTGTCGGTCTTCCGGCACAAGAGCAAAACCTTTACTGATCTGATCCGAAACGGAGCCAATCTCCATTTTTTGGGAGCGGAGTTTGAATGCACACGAGTGTTCCGGTCGAAGTCCCATAATGCATTCAAATATTTCTGTCCTCCCGGAACCAAGCAATCCATATATACCGAGAATTTCTCCTCGATGCAGATTGAAATTGACGTTGTTTAATAACCAACCTCCGCCGCGTTTGGGAAGAAACAATTCTTCAGCCTCAAAAATAGTGTTTTCTTCGGAAAAATTTACGATCCTTGTCTTCTTTTTGTACGACTTTTCGCTGCCGACCATATTCTGGACAAGCCAGCCGACTGAAACATCCCGGACTTCGGCCTCCGCAACCTTGCGTCCGTCGCGAAGCACGGTGACGTAATCGCCAATGTGCATGATTTCTTCAAGACGGTGAGAGATATAAACGATTGAAATACCGGATGCCGTCAAGTCATTCATGATTTTAAACAGCGATTCGACTTCCGAAGCACTCAGCGAAGACGTCGGTTCATCCATAATGAGTATCCGAAGACCTGTCTGGACAAGGTTGCGGGCGATTTCGACCATCTGCTGCTGACCGACACGAAGATCCCCAATCAGCGTTCCGGAATCGATCGGATATTGCAGACGATTGAGCACATCGTTCGCCAGGCGGACATGTGCCTTGTTATCAAGAAAGATCCTTCCTTTTGTGTGCTCGTTTGCCATGAATATATTTTGAAAAACATTGAGATTCGGAAAAAGGCTTAATTCCTGGTGAATAATGCCGATTCCTTTAGCTCGGGCTTCACTTGTATTTTTGAAACTGACTTCCTCTCCATCCAGAATTATTATCCCGGATGTCGGAGTCTCAATACCTGCGATAATCTTCATTAAGGTTGATTTTCCTGCCCCGTTTTCGCCAATCAGGACATTGACTTTTCCTCGCCTGACCGAAAAAGACACATCGTCGAGCGCCTTGGTGCCGGGGTATATTTTGTTCATATTCTCACAGATCAGAACCACGTCCGATCCGGTAGTTTGCGTTGCAATTTGCTCCATAATCCGTCCTCCTTACTTAATTTCCAATGCGAAGGGCGTGATTACGATCTCTGAACCGCCATGATCCGTTAATGCACCATAGAACTCGATTGTCTTTCCTTCCAAACCATTAATATCAATCGCAGAAAAAAGATGATTGCTGATGTTGACGTGGATAGCAGTCGCGAGTTCGGCGTATATAACTTGATTTTTAAAATCGTCAAATTTTATCATTGGCATACAATCCCGAATTGATGTTCCTCTAAAAACGGGTCCTACCTGAATTTTGAATGTCTCACTGCCTGTATACCCGTCGACGGTAATGATTGCATAGCCAACACGCAGCTCGGTGTTTACTTCATTAACCGTCGCGGTACCTTTAACCAGGAAGTTATACGCATTCCCGGCGTCCGCGCGAATGCCATATTTCTCTCCTGCGGATTTGAGGTCACCGTTCGCCGCAAGAAAGATTTCATTCAATTCAACAGCATTGTTTTTGAGAATGGGAACCGCTTCGTTTTGAAAAATGCTGTCAATAAAAACTTGCGGATCAAAATTGTCGCTGTTGACATCCGCATTACCTGCGGTGGATCCAGCGCCAATCGGGACGACCGTGACGTTAGTCGCCAGCGCAAGAATAACCAAAGCTGTTGCGGCAAGAGAAATCACGATGCGTTTTTTCATTTTGCTTACCTTCTCTTTTTCACGCTTATTCGGACAACTGCAACCGATTTCCAACAATCTGTTTTTAGGAGAGGCAGGGATGCGTCGCTATAACGCACCCCTACCCCTTGCGGAGGAAAAGTCGCCTCGATTAAGCCAGACTGAAGTTTTCAAGCTTAGCCGCGTTATCAATTGTAATCAATACGCAGTCCATCAGTTGCTTTTCTTCTTTGCCTGTGCTGCCTGTCTTAATGTATTTATCGGCCTGAACAACAGCTTCCTGAGCGATATCAAAACACGTTTGAAGTGATGTTGCTACGATTTTTCCTGCAAGTATTGCATCACGCACATCGTTCGAACCGTCGAATCCGACGATAATAACTTCTGTGAGACCGGCAGCTTCACAGGCAGCCAAGGCACCCATTGCCATGGTGTCGTTACCGCAAATAACACCCTTGATGTCAGGGTTAGCCTGAATGATGGATTCCATCTTGGTGTAAGCTTCAGTCTGGCTCCAGTTAGCAGATTGCTTTGAAACCAGTTTCATTTCGGGATACTGGCTGATTACAGAATTGAATCCTTCAGAGCGAACGCCGGCATTGGTATCGGATTCTTTTCCGACAAGCTCCACATATTTTCCATTTTCTCCCATTGCTTCGACGAACTTCTCCGCTCCGATAATTGCACCCTGAGAGTTGTTGGAAACAATCTGTGAAATTGCGATACCGGTCTGATTGATTTCACGGTCGATCAGGAAGGTCGGAATGCCTGCATCGCGAGCTTTCTGAACTGCAGCAACCGTCGCGTCCGCTCCTGCGTTATCGCAGATGATTGCAGCGGCCTTTTTGGAGATTGCCGTATCAAAAAG
>CAYGIB010000003.1:21498-25487 GCA_964349735.1 uncultured Oscillospiraceae bacterium
CATCATGGACGAGGACGAGGGTGTCGTAGCCAAGCTCTTTTGCTTTCGCTTCAGCAGCAACGGCTTCCGTATTGAAGAAGGGGTTGTCGTGGGAAGGTGTGATGATGACGATCAGATTGGCAGCATCATCCGCTTTTACCCAGCCATCGTTTTTTGCCGTCGTTGCAGCTGTCGTGGATTTTGCGGCGTCCGTACAGCCGCCGAAAACCACCATCAACATGATCATAGCCAGAGCGATTGATAGAATCCTTTTCATTTTGGGGTCCTCCTTTTTTATTACACCTGCAGTGCTTGCAGTATGTATCAAGATTGAGCGCTATTCAAGACGATATTTACGGCATGTCTCCATCCGTCAATACGTTTGACGCGCAGTTCCGGGGTCATTGCTGAAATATAGGCCGATCGATCGATTCCGGTAAAAATATCATCTTTGAAGATTCCGGCCGCAATTCCGGCTGCATAAGCAACACCGACTCCGGAAAGCTCTTCCGTTTCAGAAACGAGAACCGGCATGTTGAGAATGTCGCTCTGAAACTGCATTAAATAAGCATCGCGAGTAGGCCCTCCGTCAACTCGTAATTCCTGCAGTTTGATGCCCGATTCCTCACTCATAAGATTGATGATGTCAGAGATCTGGTATGCTATGCATTCCTCGGCAGCACGTACAATCTCCGCTCTTCCGGTATTCCGGCTCATATTGCAAATTATCGCTTTGGCGCTGCTCTCCCAATAGGGAGCACCAAGACCTGAAAAAGCAGGTACAAGATAGGTCTCATCATTCGAGTTGGCACCGGAAGCAACTTCCGCCGCATCTTGTACGTTTTCGATCAGTCCGAGATCTTCAACGACCCATTTCAGTACTGCACCGGTGTAGTTGATGTTTCCTTCCAGGACATAATGTACGACTCCACTCATACCCCAGGCGATTGAAGTGACGATGCCGGTTTTTGTTAAAACAGGCTCTGTTCCGGTGTTCATCATTACCGAAGAACCGGTGCCGTAAGTTGTCTTGATCATCCCGGGTTCAAGGCATCCTTGCCCGAATAAGGCGCTGTGTGAATCTCCCATAACTCCCTGGATCGGGATTGGAGTACTCAGATATCCACCGAAGTCTGTTTTACCGAACGTACTGTTCGAGTCGCAGACCACGGGAAGCATGGAAGGGTGCAGTCCAAATATTTTACAGACATTTTCGTCCCACTGTAATTCGCTGAGATTAAAAAGCTGTGTCCTGGATGCGTTGGAGTAATCGGTTTTAAAATTCTGACCATTCGTCAAATTATAAATCAGCCAACTGTCCATGTTTCCACATCGAAGACTGCCACGATTCGCGGCAGTTCGGGCAACCGGAACATTTTCGAGAATCCAGGCAAACTTGGCCGCCGAGAAATATGGCGAAAGCTGTAAACCCGTTGCATTCCGGATGTCATCACTTTGTCCTTCAAATTCTATTCTTCTGCAGATATCTCCGCCGCGAGCGCACTGCCAGACAATCGCGTTGTATAAGGGTTTACCGGTCTGTGCATCCCATGCTATGGCCGTTTCCCGCTGATTGCTGATTCCGATGGTTGCGATTAAATCTTTATCGATCCCGGTTTTCTCCACAACACCCCTGACTACGGACATCGTATTGGAAAGTATTTCTTCCGGATCATGTTCAACCCATCCCAAATCATTAATGATTTGCCGATGCGGACAGTCCACGCGTCCAATCAATTCACCGGAACGGGCGAACAGAAGCGCTTTGGTTCCGGAAGTGCTCTGGTCGATTGAAAGCACATACTGTTCATTCATATTGCGTTTCTGTCCTCCCTTCATGTTTTTTCACAAATATTCCTCTGAAATTCATATATCATGCCAACAATTCCTTTACGGTTTTTACGAGGTTATCGGCAGTCAGCCCATAATAGGCGAATACTTCCGACGATTTACCGGTGATTACCGGTTCGTCAGGAAGGCACATGCCGATCACTTGTACCGGGTAATTTGCGCATACCGCTTGGCTGACCATTGAGCCGAGACCGCCGATTGCAACATGTTCTTCAATGACGATGATTGCTTTTGTGTCTCTGGCCGCATCAAGGACTGCTTGGGTATCGAGCGGCTTAATGCAATACATATCAAGGACCCGGCAACTGATTCCCCGGGCTTCCAGTGTATTTGCAGCCTGCTGAGCCGGATAAACCATTTCACCGGCAGAAATAATGGTGATATCCTTTCCATCGTGAACAAGAGTCGCCTTGTCCATGACAAACGGAGTGTTGTTTTCACAATAGACATCCTCAACGGGATTGCGCCCGACCCGGATATATGCAGGTTTACCGTCCTGAATTAAATGTTCAAACAAAGCCCTTGTCTGATGGCGGTCACTGGGAAAATAGACCCTCATATTCGGAATCGAACCAAGGGACGCAATATCGTTGGATGAGTGATGCGTCATGCCCAGTGCGCCATAACTGATGCCGCCGGAGATCCCGATCAATTTCACATTGGTATTGGAATACGCGACATCCACTTTTACCTGCTCCATGCTTCGTGATGACAGGAAACACGCCGGGGAAGCAACAAAGCACTTCTTCCCGCAGGAAGCCAAACCGGCGGCGATCGATACAATGTTCTGTTCGGCTATTCCGGTTTCAACGAATTGCGCAGGATGAACTTGTGCGTATTCGCTGAGTGAAGCGGAGCCGCGCGAGTCGCTGCACAAAACAACGATGTCTTTGTCCGTTTTCGCTTTTTCTATAAGAATGTCGTTGATCACCTGACGGTTATGAATGGTATTCATAGCGCTGCGCTCCTTCTCTCGAAAAGCTCTGCTGCAGCCCGTTTATATTCATCCGCGTCAGGGACCTTGTGGTGCCAGGATACCGAGTTTTCCATAAAAGAGACTCCGTAACCCTTCATTGTATGTGCAATAATTACAGTCGGCTTGCCGGAAATGGTCCTTGCGGTATCGAATGCCGTATCAAGTGATTCGATGTCGTTACCATTGGCATGGATAACATGCCATCCGAATGATGACCAGCGGCTTTCCAGGTCCTCATGGCACATAACATCTTTAGTAGTACCCGAGATTTGCAGCCCATTTCGGTCAATAACGGCACAGAGATTATCCAGCTTATATTGAGAGGCGGCCATCGCACCTTCCCATACGGAACCTTCGGCCAGTTCACCGTCGCCCATGACAACGTAAACGCGATACGATGCCTTGTCCATTTTCCCGGCTAAAGCCATTCCTACAGAAACCGAAAGACCGTGTCCGAGCGAGCCGGAGTTCATCTCAACACCGGCGATCTTATTGTTCGGATGCCCGATGTATTGAGAGCCAAAGCCGGAAACGGTTTTCAGATCTTCTCTTGGGAAAAACCCTCGATTTGCAAGAACCGAATACAGTGCTTCAACGGAGTGTCCCTTGGAAAGAATCAGACGATCACGATTTTGTGCTTTCGGGTTCTTCGGATCAATGCTCATCTGTTTGAAATATAGAGTCGTCAGAATATCGGTAACACTGAACCCCCCTCCGATATGACCCGCCTTGCAGTTGACGATCGTATCGAGGATATCCTGCCTAATCTCAAATGTTTTGGCTTTCAGGTTTTCCATTCCTTGCCTCTCCATAGCGGTTTCCTAACCCAACAAATTTCTGACGCTTTTGCGTTCAATAAACTCTGTGCAGATCTGCGTTTTAACCTTGATCATTTTCCCCGATTTGATTACTTGAACAAGCCGTCGAACGGCTTCCTCTCCCATAACCTGCTTGAAAACGCGAACAGTTGTGAGCGGCGGCGATGCAATTTCACAGAACGGCATATCATCAAAACCAATCACAGATATATCTTCCGGTATCCGGTAACCGCAATCCTGTAAAGCCTTACAGGCGCCAAGCGCAATATTGTCATTGTCAGCAAAAAAAGCGGTCGGCAGATCCGGCTGTCCGGCAAGGTACTCTTTCATGTCTTTATAGGAACCATCCATACTCGGCGTAAGTA
>CAYGIB010000004.1:0-22783 GCA_964349735.1 uncultured Oscillospiraceae bacterium
TCAGTATCCTCGGTCAGAAACCTCCGGGAGAGCGCATTGTACCGGGGATCCTCGCGGGCGAACCGAATCCCGATCACGGCCTTTTTGCGAATCGACTCGAAAAAATCGTCCGTCGGATTGCTGTCGTCATATCGGCGGAAAAGTGCCAGCTTCTGCTCTCCGATCCGATAGAAAAGAGACAAATACAGATCCAGCTTGTCGTAAAATCGATAGTAGAAGCTGCCCTTATTGAGCCCGGCCTTCCGGATGATGTCGTTAAGTGATGCCTCTCCGAAGGAGCGCACCGATAATTCATCGAGCGCAGCATCCCAAAGCGCGGCATTTCCGACCAGCGGGTTCTGCGCACCGTCATCCTTCCACTTCATGCCGCTTCTATCGTCCGGGCTCAATCCCCGTCCTCCATTTTCTTCTCGCTTCCGAATGAATCGTCGTCCAAAATCATCTTATGTCTTCTTTTAATCCTCTTCCCGCATCTTTTCTTTTTGTTCCTTTTTTTCCTTTTGCTTTTTCATCCATGCGCCGCCGACCTTAATCTTCAGTATAACAAAACCAACGAGCGCAACTCCGATCAGTACCCACCAATACCATTCCATTTTTCTTTCTCCTTTCTATTCCCTTATATATCCTGATTTTTATACATCCTGATTTTCATCTTCTTCTCGAGTTTCTGTACGTGCCTCGGTCAAAAAACTTCTGCAGGCACTCTACCGCCGGTCACTTACGCTCTGATTTTAACCTTCTTTGTAAATACAAGCATCACCGCGATAAACCACGGGAGCGAGGTCGCAAGAATCATCAACGATTGGAACAGTGCCTCCTTATTCAGCATAATCGACTCAATCGCCGAATACTGCCAGTACATCGGAAACACATAAAAGATCGGGAGCCATTGGTCGGGAACAAAGCTTGAGGCGATTCCGACGACCAGAGAAACCGGCATAATAATTTTGAGAACTCCCACGGCTGCGATTAGATTATCGGCAAAAACCATGATCAGAAAGATAATCATCCCGCTGACCAGGACACTGCTGACGGCTAAAAGTATCAATTCGGATATCGCGTCCGCTCGTCCGATAATCAAGGCGGCAGCGGACACACCGATCATTCCCAGTAGCAGTGCGGGAATTGTCTTGGACAAGGAAAACTTCAGAAGCGTCATCGGGCTGACCGCTATCGCGCGAATCACGCCGCTTTCCCGCTCGCTGACACCCGATAATCCAAGGGATGCCCCTCCGATGAAGAGTGCCAAAAGGAGAAGCGTGGTCATGGATAATTGAAAAGCAAGCGACGGCTTCGGATCAACCGCTTCGGCCTTGTACGACAAAGCTCCGGCTTGAATCGCCGCGTTCACAAGCGCGCTTTGCGATTCGGCAAAGCCCTGCGGCTCGTTGCCTTCCGTCAATACGGTGACGGTTCCGTCCTGCGTATAGACACCCGCCACGCTGTCTGCCGCTTCAATACGCCGAACAAGCTCCTCATAATTCTCTACCCGCTCGATCTCGGCGACCTGCGCAAGCTTAGAAGCTATTTCCTCCGGGACGCTTCTGTCCACGGCCAGCGTCATCGAGGATTCCCGAACACTCCCGAAAACCAGAATGAACACGAGTGCCAGAAGCGCGGGCGAAATCGCCATATAGAGCGTGATGCCGTCGCGAAAAATCAGCTTAAACTCCTTGATGATTGTAAGTACCACGCTTTTCATTTTCTGCCTCCTCCTCGTGCAAGCAGGCGTCTTCCGACCGTGATTCGGCCGATTCCGTAAGCCGCCGCACACCAGAGAGCAATAGCGGCCGCCGGAATCAAGGGGTCACGTCCCAGCCCGAACAGGATGTTCTCGTACTCGAAAATCATCGGGTAGGACGGAATCAGCTGAATCCAAAACGGTGAAAATGTCGGGTTCATAAAAGAGACCACCGGAAGCATGTTGATGGAAAGCAAGACGGCCATCGAGAAAAACCAGCTGCTCAGGTCCTTAAAAAATGTGGTAAACGCAAGCCCGATCAGCGAGAATACCGCCGAACCGAAGAAACTGAGAAGGATAAACCGGATCGCCGAGAAATCAAAGCCGACGCTGAACACCGCCATGATGAGCGCATAAATAACGGCTAAGACCGAGAACAGGAGCGTCTTTGAAATCAAGTACCGGTCAACTCCCATCGGACTGATCCGAAGCGCGCGGATCGTCCCTTCTTCTTTTTCGGAAAGCATCAGTGCGCCGCCGAGAATAAAGCCGATGACCAGCGCCTCGAAACAGATAAAGACCGGTGCCATCCGCTGATTAAAAGGAATCGTCCGAATGCTGTCGTCCAGCTTCCCGATATCGACGAGATTTACCTCCGGACGGTCGAGCATGAGCATGATCGCATGGACGTACTTCCCGGAGAGCCCCGGATGAAGGACCGTAACGACGCCCTCGCGATTTCCCGAAAGTCCGATAGCCTCCCCTTCTTGAACCGCCTTGCGCAGTTCTTCCTCACTGCCGACCTCGATGAATCCTTCGGAGGCAAGTCCGGTGTTATACGAATATACGCGAAGACTTTCCTCCGCGACGCTTTTCGGAAGGGCAAGACGAATGACCAGTATGATGAGAACCAATGTCACCGTAATTACCCAGAAAAGGGCGTTTGACAGCAATCTTTTAAAATCCTGAATCGCAAGCGCGAGCAAGCCTTTCATGATTGAAGCTCCTCTCCGGTGACCTTAAGGAAAATCTCCTCCAACGTAGCCTCCTGGGAGTGAATCTTGATCGGCACGACGCGCAGAAGCATTTCCGACAGTGCCGCCTTGTCGTCCATATCGAAAACATCCGTCCTTTCGACTTCTCCATCCCGATAGGTCACGGCGACCCGCCGTTTCCCGTACCGCAGCTTGAGAGTCTCGGGCGCATCCGCGGCTGCGATTTTACCTTTACAGATAAAGGCGACCGTATCGCAGAGTGAATCGGCGAGTTCCATGTTATGCGTCGTCAGAAATACCGCGGCGCCTCCCTCCTTCTGCTCCCGAATCAGCTCGCGTACATTTGCCGCCGTTGTCGGATCCAGTCCGCTGGTCGGCTCGTCGAGAAACAGGTATTTCGGGTGGTTGAGGAGCGCGCGGATTAATGTCAGCCGCTGCCGCATACCCTTCGAATATTCCGATGCCTTCTTATTTGCCGATTCCCTTAGACCGACCCGGTCCAGAAGTTCCATGGGGTCGCGTGTGGGAACAGAAAAGAGTGCGGCGTAGTATTTCAGGTTCTCGTACCCGGTCAGCTTGCCATACACATTCGGCTGTTCGAAGGAAACGCCGATTTGATTGAAAAATATGTTCTTCAGCGCGCTGATCGGCTGATCGTCATATTGTACCTCGCCGCGCTGAAGGGGCAGCAGTCCGGTCATAATATTTTGGACGGTTGATTTGCCCGCGCCGGACGGACCGAGGAAGCCGAAAATTTTTCCCTTTTCGACGGAAAACGAGACGTCGGATACGGCAAATTCTCCCTTTCCGGCATAATCATGAGACAAGTTGCGAACGGATATCATATGCGCCTCCTTCACCGGCTGGCCGATTGTTGAACTCCCGCGAGGCGGATGAGGCCAACGAAAAGCAACGATTTGACCGACCGGTCTAATTGGAGTATACACGAATTAGACCGGTCGGTCAAGCGTTCATTTCCGGCTCGCTTGTGAACGGACTATTTCACCTATGCGGTAATCTCAATGCGATTCCCTTCAGGATCCAGAACGACGCTTTCATAATAGCCGTCTCCCGTCACTCTCGGGCGGCTGCTTACCGTAAACCCATCGGCCATGAGACGTGCGGTCTGCTGATCGACATCTTCGCGGCTGCCCATGCGAAAAGCAAGATGCGAGAATCCGATACGATCCGAGTATTTATTGCGCTCCAAAAGGTCGGGACGCGACATGATTTCGATTCGCACTTCTCCGTTAAAAGCCAAAAAGTAAGTCTGCAGACCGGTTTGATCATTACTGTACTTCTCGTTCGGAATTGCTCCGAAATATCGAACATAGAAGTCCTTCATGGCTTCTAAGTCGGCAACATAGATTGCGATGTGGCTGATTCTCATAGATGCGTCTCCCGATATGTATGCGTTTGCGATCTGATTTTCTTTTTTCCCCAAGCAAGCAAGGGCTCTTTCTTTTTACGCGTTTGTATTCATTATATAACAGCAGTGAGGCGCGCGGCGAAGCTGGGATACATCTGATTGTTAAGCTTCTTCTTTCTTTTAAATACCAATAGCATATGTTAATATAATCGGGTGAGTTTTTACGATACGGATCCTGTACAGCTGGGCGCGATTGCCGCCAAAGGAATCTCTGCCGATTATGAAAAGTGAAGACAAAGCCGGACGGGTCGATTTTCGCAAATTACTGTCCGAGGGAAGAGTGCGCTGGCTTTTCATCATCCATGCGCTTTTCCCTGCATCCATCCTTCTTTTTTATTATAATCAGAATTCTACGTATGTCCCGGTTCGCTACGTCCTGATTACCGCTGCAGTCAGCATGCTCGTTAGCGTTCTAATCTGGACCCTTGTGATATCGGTTCTCCGGAATCCCCTGGCCGTTTCGATTCTTTGCATCGTTCTGTGGACGGGAATTTTCGTCGAGTCTCTGGGGCACAGTGTCTTCTTGAAAATGTTCGGACACATCGCCATCTTTTATGCTTTCTGGGTCTTGATTTCCTTTGCGCTGGCGTATATTTTGCGACAACTGAAATATATCAGTGCGTTCTCCTTCATTCTCTGTTCTTTTGTCACCGTATTCTTTCTGCTGTCGGTCGTTTCGACTGTATCGATTACAGTCCTTGGCTTCAGCGCCCAAAAGCCGGAGATGAAAACGGACTTTAACATCGACGTCAACATCGCCGATCAGCCGAATGTATACTGGATTCATTGCGACGGGATGCTGAGTTTTGCCGCAATCGAAAAATATTTCGGAGACAGCCAGGACGAGTTTCGCGAAGGGCTGAAAACAAGAGGCTTCGATATCGATGAGACAGCGAATTTTGAGGCCAACCAAAGTACAACGGTCGCGGTCCCGGCGTTGTTCAGCCCCAACTTCTACGACACATATCTATCGGACATGATCCATGACCCATCGTCCGATCACCGCGCATTAACTCAAAATGCTCAGTCCATCCTCAAAGAGGTCCGTCTGAATAACGAGACAATCAATGCTTTCGCCGCCGCCGGCTATGAAACCAATACAGTCGCATTAATGGATCAATATTTCTTCCCGACAACCGACTCGTTCTATTTCCCCCTGGATACGGACGGATGCGGTCATTTTACGCGCTGTATCTACCTCAAATATCCATACAAGCTGGCAAAACTACCCCGTCTCTCCGAAGAACAGGCAATGGATTGCATCAACAGGTCGGAGGTCAACACATTCATGCTCTCGTTTTTCCGCCCCGGGGTTATGCTGTTCGGATTCAATAATTATGAGCCTGAAGACGTTTTCGCTTCGTATTCAACGTCGGCCGAGATTATTCGTCCGGTTCTTTCGGACGATGAACTGCGCAAGATATTTCTGGACGGGGATGCCTCGGTCTCTCACTCCTATTTTGCGCATGCGTTATCACTCATTCTGGACGAAGCTCCGAAGGACAAGCCGCAGTTCAACCTGCTCATGTCCATCATGTTCCATGATCCGTACATATTCGACGAGAACGGCAAACGCCTGGAATCCTATGTGCTGGAAGACGCCAATAATTACCACGGACAGCACATTTACGCCGCGAAGGTACTCTTGAATATGATCGACAAGATTCTCGAAAAGGATCCGGATGCCGTAATTATTCTCCAGGCAGATCACGGCTTAAACGCCCATTATGAATGGGAGCTTGATTTGTCTTTCGGAAAAGGTCAATATGACCTTCTTGAACTGCGAAACAGCACCATGAGCGCAATCCGGATTCCCGAAAATTTCCGAAACGGTGACGAAGGGTATGCGATCCGCAATCCTTTGAATATTTCCCGCTATCTCATCAATCGCTTTGTCGGAAAGAACTATGAATACCTTGAGGAGGATTCGCAGTCTTTTTCGGATTCGTAGACTTTTTCGGAAGGGTATCGACAATCCTCCCCATGATGATTTGATGTTCAATTTGCTTTCAAACAGAGGCATTGGCAGTCTCGACTTGCTTTCAGGCATCGTCATTGGAAGGCTGGATTCGCTTTAATTCAGAAGCCTTATATGATAAAATGACGGGGTGAGTAATATTTTTATTGCGGACCCTTTTGAAAGGGTTCCGGGCGGAGGGAGCTGATTGGCTTTGCGTTTCTTTTTGTATATTGATCCGGGCTTGGGTAGCATGCTGCTTCAGGCCGCCGTCGCGGGAATCGCAGCGGCCGGCATCTTTCTGATTTCTTTTCGCAATAAAATAGCGGCATGGTTCAAGCGGAGAAAGAACGCGAAGAGCGAGGCAGGCGTCGATTCGACGGATTCAAAAGATGAAAGCAAGTGAAACCAGGGACAACGGTTCTTTTCGGGACCCCTCCGGAACGGTTTATACAAGGAACGGAACCCTCTATCGTCAGATTAATCAATCCTATTCGAAGCAGTATTTGAAGATGAACGAATCCGGACTCTTCCGGGCTCTTCTGGATAAAGGCTGGATGATTCCGCATGTCGAGACCGACGGGAAATGTCCGTTCGAGGATGGTCTGTGCGTTATCCGTCCGGATCGGATTCCCTTCATTTCCTACCCGTACGAGTGGTCCTTTTCCGCACTTCAAGATGCGGCCGTGCTTACACTGAAGATTCATCGGCTGGCGATGGAATACGGTATGATTTTAAAGGACGCGAGTGCGTTCAATGTGCAGTTTATCGACGGGAAGCCGGTTTTTATCGACACGCTTTCCTTTGATTTTTATACCGACGGCAGTCCATGGATTGCGTATGGTCAATTTTGTCGACATTTTCTGGCACCTTTGTTGTTGATGTCTCATACGGATGTTCGATTGAACCGGTTGATGAGCAGCTTCATCGACGGAATTCCACTCGACCTTGCGGATCGAATCATGAAAGGGCGGGGCGGGTTTTTCGGCAAACAGCATATCCATTGGCACGCCGCGTCTATCGCCAGATATTCCGACACATCGGCTCGTATCGGCGACGGAAAGCCCGCGAAGCAAGCATCGATCCCAAAGAGTCACCATCTGGCACTCATCGAGAGTATGATTCTCGGGCTGGAGAAGCTTCGCTTCCCCGGTCAGGACACCGAGTGGGGCGACTATTCGGCCATGACCAGTTATACCGATTCAAGCGCCGACTCCAAAAGGTCCATTGTCTCCGAATATATCAATCAGATTCATCCTTCTTCCGCCTGGGATTTGGGCGCCAACGACGGAACCTACTCCATCCTGGCGGCACAAGCCGGTGCTCAAACCGTCGCGTTTGATTCGGATCCCGTCGCCGTCGACCGCTGCTATCGGGCAACCCGGGGGAAGGGAATTTCCCTTTTGCCGATTCTCATGGACCTGACCAACCCCAGCGCGAATATCGGATTTGCCGGAAAAGAGCGCGTCTCTATGGCGGGAAGAGGGCGTCCGGACTGCATTATGCTCCTGGCGGTCATTCACCATATGGCCATTTCCAACAACGTGCCGTTTGAGCTCCTGGCGCAATGGCTGTCCGGGATGAGCGACCGACTGATCATTGAATTCGTTCCCAAGAGCGATCCGCAGGTCCAACGGCTCTTGTCCTCCCGGGAGGATATTTTCGATCGCTATACGCAGGAAGCGTTTGAGGCGGTTTTTTCGCGGTACTGGTTTCTCCGGTCCAGGAAGCCGGTGCGGGAATCGGAAAGGACGCTCTATCTATATGAAAAAAGACAATAGCGTTCAAGCGACTCGTTTTCGCGAAATTATGGCCGAACGAAGATCCCGGTGGCTACTGGGTATCAGCGTCCTCTTCCCGGCGTCCGTGCTCCTCTTCTATTACACTCAGAATTCCACCTATGTTCCGATCGAATATGTGCTCTTGACCTCCGGGCTTTGCGCGGTCGTTTCCGCGCTGCTCTGGTTCGCGGCACTGTGGATGCTCAAGAACCCTCTCGCGGCCTCATTCCTGTGCCTGATGCTGTGGAGCGTCGCTTTCATCGAATCCTTGCTGCACGAAGTGATCGGCGACATCTTTCGCCCGGTCGCCGTTTACTACGTCTTATTCATTGCGCTCGCCTTTGCGGCCGCCTATCTCCTGCGCAGATTTAAGGTCTCGTCACCGTTTTCATTGCTTCTGTGCGCTTTTGTCACCGTCTTTTTCTTGATTTCGGCGGTCAATGCCGTGATTTCCTCCGTAACCCAACTCAATGCCACGAAGGCCGCCATCAAGACAGATTATGTCGTCGATGTCGATATCGGCGAGCGGCCGAGCGTCTACTGGATCCATTGCGACGGTATGTTGAGCTTTGACGCGGTCGAGAAGTATTTCGGCGACAGCCAGGATGCTTTTCTCGAGGAATTATCGAAAAGAGACTTCCTTATAAACGAATCCGCGAATTTTGAGGCGTGTCAGAATACCACCGTCGCCTTACCGGCTTTGATGTGCCCCGATTTCTACGACGCGAGACTCTCCGGGATCCTCGCTGACCGGGAAAAAGCCTATGACGAGGTCTTCACGAACGAATTTCAGGCAATCCTCAAGGACGCCCGCCTGCATAACGAGACGATTAACGCATTCATCGCTGCCGGTTACGAGACGAACACCGTCGCCTTGATGGACTACTATTTTTTCCCGACGACCGATACGTTCTACTTTCCATTGGACTCGGAGGGTGTCGGCCACTTCACAAATGATATCTACTACCGGTATCCGTACCGGCTTGCACGGATGGATCAGCTCTCCGAAAAGGATGCGATGAAGAGCATCTATATTTCGGAGACCGCCGTCTTTATGCAGTCATTCTTCCGGCCTGCGGCACCGCTTTTCGGGTATAGCGATGCAGACTCCACAATGCCTTTTGCATCGTACTTACCGGTTGCCGAGACGCTCAACGATGTGCTTTCCGAAGCGGAGCTTCGCGAGATCTTGATCGGTACGGAAGCGGCCATCAGCCATTCGTATTTTATCAACGCACTGGCGATCATCCTTGAAGAAGCACCGGAGGACAGGCCTCAGTTCAACGTCCTGATGAATCTCATGTATCATTATCCTTATGTGTTTGACGAGAATGGCGACCGCCCCGACTCGACTTCTCTGGATAATCCCAGGGATTACTACCGCCAGCACGTCTATTACTCTAAGGTGCTTATCAATATTATCGATATGATTCTAACAGAAGACCCCGACGCGGTGATTGTCCTTCAGTCGGACCACGGGCTCAACGCCTACCTGGAGGCTGACTTGGATAAAGCGTTCGTCGGCGACGGCTACGTCTCGTCCGAGCTAATAAACTGGGTTATGAGCGCCATCCGTGTCCCGTCGAACTACCGGGACGGCGAGGAACTCCATGCAATTCAAAGTCCGCTCAATATGTCGCGCTATATCATTAACCGATTCGTCGGGGAAAATTATGAATACGTGGAGTAACTGAAGTGGCCAGGAAAAGAGAAATGACGCAAGCGACGTCCGGCTCAATTCCCGCGCCGCCGGCGAGGCGGCTATACGGGGTACTATCCGAGAAAAAAGAGAGCCGGCGGTTCGGGTCGCTTTCCGAGCCGCGAGCCCGGTGGCTCCTTACCGTATGTGCTCTCTTACCGGCAGCCGTGCTTCTTTTCTACTATAACCGGAATTCCATCTATGTCCCGATTGGATATATCCTTCTTGTGTCCGTGATTTGCGCGGTCGTTTCCGCATTGTTTTGGCTTCTGGCGCTGGTCGTGCTGCGCAACCCTCTGGCGGTCTCGATTTTGTGTCTGATGCTCTGGTGCGCTGTTTTTCTCGAATCCCTGTTACATGAGGCCATCGACAAGATATTTCGCGGTTCCGCCGTATTTTATTTATTGTGGATTCTTCCGGCTGTTGCGCTCGCTTTCGTCCTGAGAAAACTTCAAGTTACATCGCCCTTTTCCTTTCTGCTCTGCACATTTATCACCGTCTTTTTCCTCATTTCGACCGTCCATGTTGCAGTTTTGTCTGTCGCCAAGCTCAACGCCCCGGAAGCCGATGTAAAGACCGAGTTCACCGTTGATACGAATATCGGGATCCGGCCGAACGTGTACTGGATTCACTGTGACGGCATGCTGAACTTCGATTCGGTCGAGAAGTATTTCGGTGACAATCAGGATGCTTTTCGAGCCGCCCTGGCGGAAAGGGACTTTCTGATTAATTCGTCGGCGAGGCTCGACGCATGCCAGAATACAACGGTCGCCGTACCGGCCCTGATGAGTCCGCACTTCTACGATTCATATCTGCGCGATTTCTTGTACGAAGATATTCAGACCTCCCGCGATCGGGCGCTCGAAGTCGGCCCACAGGCGATGCTCAAGAAAGTCCGCATCCAAAACGAGACGATCAACGCATTTTCCGCAGCCGGTTACGCTACGTACACCGTCGGCTTGATGGACCGTTACTTTTTTCCGACCGTTGACGGCTTCTATTTTCCGTGGGAGGCAGCGGGCATCGATCATTTCCGCTACCTGACCCGCATCGCGCAACCGGTCACGCTGGCCCGCCTTGATCGCTTCTCCGAAGCGGACGCGATGAAAAGTGTCGACATCGCGGAGACATACGGTTTCATGCTTCAGTTCTTCCGCCCGGGAACGTTGCTTTTCGGAACGAGCGAGCCCAATCCGGACTCCCCGTTTGTTTCTCTTCGCTCCAGTGCGCGACGAGCACAAAATGAGCTTTCAGAGGAGCAGCTGGCCGAGATTTTCATGCACTCGGAGGCGTCCGTCTATCACGGCTATTTCGTTAACGCCATCGCCGATATTCAGAGCGGTGCGCCGGCGGACCAACCGCGGTTCACCGTTTTGATGGGCTTGATGTTCCACGAGCCCTACTTTCTCGACGAGAACGGCGACCGCTCGGTTCCCGAGGACTCCCGGGATGCGAAATACTACTATGGTCAGCATCTTTTCTATTCAAAAGTCCTCATTAACATCATCGATATGATTCTGATAAAGGACCCGGACGCGGTAATCATTCTCCAGGGCGACCACGGCATCAATTGCCACTCCGATGAAGAGATGGATCTTTCCTTCGGCGAAGGAAAATATATAGGGACCGAACTGAAGGACAGCGTCATGAGCGCCGTCCGCATTCCGCCGGAGTACCGGACCGGCGAGGAGACCTATATGGTTCAGGATCCGCTCAATATATCCCGGTATATCATCAATCAATACGTCGGAGAAAATTACGAGCACCTCGACGAGTACCTCAAATAGAGGTAGCCGTACCCTTACGGATTCTTACCGGAGCCCGCTATCATTTCCGGGGTTTCCTGTCGGAAGCCGCGCTCTCTAATTCGGTTTAATTCCGGAAATCACGCTCTTATTTACGGCTTACGGGGACTGACCCGATACCCGTAAAAAGACTCGGACGGATGAAGCGCGACTTCCACTTTCTGAAAGACCACCCCGGCATCCAGATGAATCAACCGGAGCGTATGCGCGCCCGCCGATAAATCAGCGGTAATCGAACAGCGTCGGCCGTTATTAAGGACATTCCCGCACCAATTCTTATCCGCTGGATCCCCGGCCGTAAAACCCTTCGGCAAAGTGTCGACGACGGTCGCCGCGATCCCGTCCGTCTCAAAACCGATCCGTAAGCCCTTGCCCTTCACCGGATTATTGGTCGGCGCGATATATACCGTCACTGTATAAAGACCCGGATGAGTGATGTACATATCATACTCGAGGTTCGGCGCATTCTCCGGTGATTCGAAGCTCACATCAGGCGGAAGAACCTTCATCGACACCCCGGATTTTCCGTAGTTCCCGATGCGCACCCACTCCGTGCCCACCGGCTCGTTTTTCCTCGAAAATGCATCGGCAGGCATGCTGATGACGCCGCTGATCTCCGGAAAAGCACCGGTCGACACATCACCCGTTCGGATGATCTCCGCTTCGATTTGAACTTCAACGGTCTGCCCCGGAGCACATATGGTTACCACACCGCTCGCCCGATCCTTAATCCCCTGCCAGTTGATTGACACCTCGATCTCCGTGAGCTCCGGCGCAATCGCGCGCTCCGCGAGAATCATCCAATCGGCCGAAGCTCGAATCTGAGCTTGTACCGGCTCCAGTCCCGTACCGGCAATCCAAATCCGCCGGTTGTTATTCTCTATGTCGGTAAACACGGGAAGTGTTAGGGCTCCGTCGGTGACGCACGTTAACGAATTCGGGAGGAGCACCTTCAGCGGCCCTTCCGCCGGGAGCACCAGCTCCTCCGGCTCCGGATATCCGGAGCCTTCGTCGTTCCATGCGCGAAAATCGACATGCTTGGACGACATCATGTGCCGCCATTTGCCGCCGGACATCTCCTCGTTGTATTTGCGTGTCAGCTCCTTATCCTCCTCGATACAGGCGCGGACCTTTTCGCGTAGTACGTTGGCGTAGCCGGCCCCCTGGGAGAAGAACAGTTTATGCAGGCCTTTATAAATCATCATCTTCCGCAGGTTTGCCGAGGCCAGCGCGGGAAAAGCGACCAGTCCGAAAAAGGCATCCCTGCGCTCGGCAGGGATCGCCGGTTCGACGTCCGCGACCATGGCAGATAGCTCCTCCGCCCGCTTCAGCTCTTGAAAGGCTTCGCCGTTTCCCGTGAAGCGGAAGGTATCGTCATGAATCGCCTCCGGCCTCCGGTCGCCGTTCATCCGGGTGTACCCGTCAAGAATCCGTTCAATTTTCACGGCCGTCCCGGTGTCGACATACCCGCCGAACTGCTGCAGCACCCATTGATTCAAGAATAAACCGGTCCTGTTGGGCTCCTTCCACTCGTCATAATCAAACGCGAGGTTCAGAAAATACGAAAGCGGCAATTCACACGGGCGCAAATCTCCGACATTGGCCACCCACAGATCGCGAATTCCGTATTGATGCGCGGCGGTCAGCTGCTCCCACGCCTTAACGATCGGCGTCGAATTGACCCACTCGTAAGAAATCGGCCCTCCGTGATAGTCAAAATGATAATAGATGCCCCAGCCGGCCTTTCTGTCCCGCTTATCCTCCGCGGGGACCGTCCGCAGATTCCCGTAATTATCGTCCGACAGCAGAAGCATGGTATCGTCGAGTTCCTCCCAGGACGAAAGCCCCTCGCTCACCGCGTCTCCATAGTAGTAATCCTCGACCTCTTTATAGAGCGCGAGGACCTTCGACGCATCTGCAAGGCCATTTTCCGCAAGAATCTTCTTCTGATCGGTAATCGTCCTTTTCAGCAGATCGATATTATCTTTAAGTGTGGCGTTCTCCCCGAGAATCTTGCTGTCGCGCTCGCCCCGGATCCCAATCGTAACCAGCGACGGGAAATCGCAGTTTCTCTTCACGCCGTCGCTCCAGAATTCGTACAGTCCCCTCGGGTTGGCGTGATAACTCCAGTCCTTTCCGTAGCCTTTGTCGTTCGAATCGGTCATCAGATGCGAGAATTCCTCGCCCGCTCGAAAAAGCGGCTCGTGGTGTGAGGTTCCCATCACGATTCCCAGCTCCGCAGCCATTTCCGCCGAGGCCGTCGGAAACGCCCGCCCGTCTTCGCTGAAGACCCCCGTCCACATCGCCGGCCATAAGAAATTACCGCGCAAACGTAAAAGCAGGTCAAAGACCTTCTCGTAAAAAAGCTCGTTAAACCCGCCGAACTTACTGTGCACCCAGTTGCCCAGCGAGGGCCACTCGTCGTTCATGAAAAAGCCGCGCAGCTTGATCGTTGGCTCCCCGGAAACAACGTTCAGCAATGCCCGATCAATCTCGACCGATTCACGGCGAACCGGCGTCACGTCCGCCCAATCATGCCACGGCGACACTCCGCACAGCTCGGAAAGCTTCAATAGCCCGTACTCCGCCCCCAGCCGGTCGCTTCCGGCAAGGACGATGATCTCTCTTCCTTCAAACGTGATCATCGACATCCGGTAGCATTCACGGCGACCGGCAATCCCGGACACCTCCAGGAGCCCCTCGTCCGCCGCGCGGTCGATAAACCCTCCGGCGCCCAGAATCCCCGCGACAATGACGGTATCTGCATTCGCGCAGGCTCCGTTTCCCGGCTCGTTAGTGCCCGCAACCCGGATATCACTCGGCCGCGCGCCCGTTATTTCTCGAAAATCAGCGGCGACCGCCGCAGCGACACGCGTAAGGCCCCGGTCCTTTATATCGACGCCGATCACTGTTTTCTTCTTCGCTTGAATGATGCAGTACCGCTCCATGTCACTCGCCTCCGCTCTCTCCGGATAGAAGAAGGGGGCACCCATTGCTGAGAGCCCCCTCCTGTTTGGTTTTGCTCCGGCATACTCATTTTAACATGAGCAGTGTCAGTGATTAACCCTTGTATATGTCATTGATTATGTACGTATATCCTTCGGACTGCAATTGCGCACAAGCATCGATATATGCTTGCCAGTTCTCATCATTCAGTTCCGTCTGACCCAGTACAAAGTTGAGTGTCCATTTGGCGACCTCTTGCATCAAGGGCGCTTGCATCATGGCAAGCATTTCCTTCTCGTCAGCATCTGCCTGAACCGGCGGATTCATCGGAGCCAACTCACGATACTCGGCCACTCTTTGATAGAATTCGATAAGTTCCGGTGAGAAGTTATCACTCATTTCCGCAACGGTTCCGCCGTACCAGAAGTTGCCTCCGGCGTATCCCCATTGCAGACGAATGTCAACCAGATCGGCGAATTCTTCTGATGTTTTAATGCCCAATCCTCCGCACTTGTATTCGGGCAACAGGTTCTTGACCTGCAGGCCCGTATCGGGATCCGTCACATACTCAAATGTTTCTCCTTCAACGCCCCACTTGATCAGCGTATATGCCTCCGGAGAATAGAAGAGCCAGTCAACGAAGCGGAACAACTCGATAACGCCGTCTTCTCCCAGATCAGTCAGCGCATTCGTCGAAATCATAACACCGTTCTCCAACCGGGTTTTCTCCGCAAAATACGGATTGTTCCCCTTGGGATAGACCGTGACATACGTTTCATAGTTTCCTGCTCCCAGTGTGCTTTCCAGTCCCTGTCTCCAAGTCCCGATCTGGCCTCTGTTTACACTGATGATGGCTGTCTCGCCGCGGTAAAATTTACCGGTTGCATCTGCATCCATTTGGGTAAACGTTTCGGGGTCAAGAACACCTTCCTTGATATAACGATTGACCACGGTTACAAAAGCCTTGTAGTCATCGGAAGTTGGTGCAAAGTACCATGAATCACTGGCTTCGTCATATTCCATACCGTTACCGGAAGCCCATCCGGCGGGAACACCGTAGGATGCTCCGATCAATTTCAGAAGGTTTCCGCCGGTTCCCTGACCGGACTCCTGACCTGCCCACAGGTCAGACCAGACATAATCGTCTGCCTTAATCATTCCTTCTTGTACCATATAGGCCTTGACACCAATCAGAATGTCGCATAGCGAGTCCCAGGTCCAATCTTTCTCGAGTACTTTAATATCATAACCTGCCGCCTCGAAAATGTCGCTGCGCACCATTAATGTATAGTCCTGCAACGGAGCCTCAAGCATACCGGGCAAACGATAATACTTGCCATCCGCTTGTGTAATCGTCGCAAGATCGGCCTGCATGTTGTATTTCTCAACAAAATCCGTGAAATACGGCATGTACTGTGTATAATCCGAAACGGGGAGTACTGCGCCACCTCCAATATATGCACTCTCGTCGTAGATCTTCGGAATAATATACGTTCCTTGTCCTGCGGCAACTGCCAATTTAACGCCTTCGGCATAATCGCCCCAGTCAAATTTGGTAACGTCCAGCTTGACGTTCGTCCTTTCAAAAATCTTGGCAAAAACGCCTTCGGTCTCCCATGTGTCTACCATCGCATACCAGCTGGCATCCTGTAAAAACATGGAATAGGTTATCGGCTCATCCGCCTTGAACGTCTTTCCCAAACCGAACTCATAGGGCAGATTCGGCTCCGTAGGCGTCGCGGTAGTCTCGCCGGGCTGTGTGGGTGCGGCAGATTGTGTGGTTTCTCCTTTTTGCGGATCACAAGCTGTTAAGCTCAGAATCATCATGACCGCAAGGAGTACACATACCAGTTTCTTTAACATAATCATACCTCCTGTTTTCCTCTTTCTTCTCTTTATCTGCACCGGTCCGTATTCCTTTGTGACACGGAACCGTGAGCATTCATATTGGCTCGTTTCCCGAGCTAAGCCCTTTTCGATACTCTGCAGAATGCAAAGCAGAATCACTCCTTTACCCCGCCGAGCATCATACCTTGAACGTAGTACCGCTGAACCAACGGGTACGCACAGATAATCGGCAACGCCATCAAGACCATGGCGGTGGACTTAATATTTGCCGCTACTTGCATCTTTTCGGCCGTAACATTGCCCGGTTCGTTGGAAGTTGTCGCATACGAGATAATCGTCCTCAAATAGTATGCAACCGGCCATTGTTCTTTGTCCAAATATAAGAAAGCGTTCCACCAGTTGTTCCAATACGAGACGGCATAAAACAAGGTCATTGTCGCCATAATCGGCTTTGAGAGCGGAAGAACAATTCGAAAGAAGACCCCCATCTGAGATAGCCCGTCCAATTCTCCCGCCTCTTCCAATTCATGCGGAGAATTGATGAAAAACGATCTCATCAATAATAAATAGTATGTGGAAATCAACGCCGGAATAATAAACGCAGGCCATTGATGCCAAAGATTTAACCCCTTTGCAATCAGAACGTACGTCGGGATCATACCGCCACCGAAATACATCGTGAAAATGACAAACGGAGCGACAAACTTGTTCGCTTTCAGGTGCGATTTCGAGAGCGTGTACGCAAGAAGCGCGGTCAGCAATAATGAACTAATCGTACCGACCAACGTGTAAAAGATCGTATTTCCGTAATAGCGCAGAAATTCTCCCTTGGATAGGAGCGATATGTATGTGATTACATTGAACCCGACAGGGAAAATGGTCACTTTCCCGTTTACTATCGCATCTTCCGAAGAGAATGATTGCGCAACCAGGTACAGGAACGGGTACAGTGTCGCCGCTGAAATGATGATCATAATAATCGTATTGATTACGCGAAACACCTTATAGCCGGCTGACTCGTTTCGTTTCCACTTTCGAATATAGAGCTCATCCGCTGTTTTGATTTTGGTGTCATCGTCCCTTTTTATGAGTGCCTTGGTCGTAAATTTATCGCGATAATGAAGGGACGCATCTTTACTCTCCGTCGACTTTCTTCTGCGTTCGTTCTCGAAGATTTCGTCTTCATTCGAGATTCTTCCCGTAGAATTTTCCTTCTTCACCATAGCGATGTACCTGTTAATTTCTTTACGGTCTGATTAGCAACCGTCAGCAGCGATAAATTGATTACCCCCTCGAAAAGACCGACGGCAGTCGCATAACTGTAGAGGTTGTTCTTAATACCCATACGAAAAACGAATGTGGACAGAATATCCGATGTGTCTTCCGTCATCGGATTTGAAAGCAGAAATACTTTCTCGAACGCCATTCCGGATCCGACAAGTCCGCCGATGTCCAGGATGAAGAGTGTTGCAATTGTAGGCAGAATACAGGGAATGGTAACATTTAAAACCTTTTGCATATGATTCGCCCCATCGACTTCTGCCGCCTCATACAAACTGGGATTAATGTTGGAAATTGCAGCCAAATACAGTATTGTGCCCCAGCCTAAACTCTGCCAGATGCCCGAAGTCACAAAAATCGTTACAAACCAATCGGGCTCAATAATAAAGTGAATTTTTTCAGCACCAAAATATTCAACCAGCTTGTTGATTGGTCCGGATAACGATACAAACTGGATAATCATGCCCGCAACGATAACCGTCGAAATAAAGTGTGGCAAATACGAAATGGTTTGAACAAATTTCTTCCATCTTAAGACACGAATTTCGTTCAGCAGAAGTGCAAATGTCAATGTCATCGGGAAGCGAACGACAAGATACGAAATGTTAATTATGAGGGTGTTAAAAAAGGCTCGCCAAAACACGCTCTGCCCGATAAACATCTTGAAATATTTAAGCCCACTGAATTCAGATCCGAAAATACTCGCTCCGGCATAGTATCTGCGAAATGCGATAATGTTTCCTGCCATCGGAATATAACGGATGACAACAAAGTAAACAAGCGGAAACAGCATCATCAGATAGAATTCCCAGTTTCGCATCATATGCCGCCAAAGCTTGCTTTTTCTGCGAATAACCCTGCCATCCAATCCACCCGGAAGCATCTCGGTGAATTCGATCGTCTCAATGTCTTGAATCGGTTTTTCCGTTCTGCTCTTCACCGTCTCGCTTGTGCCTCGCTTTCGTGAAAACAGATATTAACGTCAAATAAACGCCCGCGCATCGCATACTTGTATGCTAGTTGACTGATACGCACAGATTATCATCTCTTTGGTGCGCTGTCAATGGTAACGAGCCGGGTTTTGCCGAGTAATATCGTCACAATGCACAAAAAACGTTCTTTTTTGGATGACGGAACGGATATGAAATGTTTGACAAGAACACGAAACGATTAACCCTTGAGTGCTCTCCAATATATCAAGAAAACAGAGCAGTTATATCGTCAATCGTATTCTCACAATCAACAGAAAACTATTTTTTCAGCTGTTTACGGTAACGTCGTAAATCATTTCAAGTGCTTTGTCGGACAGCCTCTTCCCGAGTTCGCTTTTGAATTGCGGATGCAGTTCGAAGGGGGCCCCGAGATCTTTTGCGGACACAACGCCGCATCCGATTGTCATATCCGGTGCGGCAAGCTGCATACGCTGAATTTCCGACCACCCTTTCTCCGCGCCCTTCACCGGGTCGGTGTAATCCGCTAATTCGACGCAGATAATCGGAAGGACGTCGCCGAGAGAAGTCCGCCACGCTTCCACCATCGCGGCGAATTTCTCGTCATATCGCTCCGCTTCTCCGGAATTCGACTCACCCTGGTACCACAAAACACCTCTCATCGAAAAACCGCGCAGCGGAAGAATCGATGCGCGGAACAGTCCGGACGGTAATTTCTGCGCAAGAAAACCTTCCACACCGTCGTTTAATGCTTTTCGCTCAATCGCGTACGACCATTGCCCGGAAAGCTCGATACGCTCATTACCCGAATCAAGATAGTACGGATGTTCCGGCACGAACCCGCCTTTGCCGTACTGGACAACCAGTCGTACCGCGATCAAATTTTTTCCTTTTCGCAATACTGACGCGTCAAAAGCATATTTTCTCGGAGGGTAACGATAGCCTGTCTGTCCTACTAAAACACCGTTTATGTAGGTATCGTCCGAGTCGATCAATTCACCGAGATATAATAAGGCCTTGTTCGTCGGCTCTTTTTCAAGGACAAACTCCCGATAGAACCACATGCTTCCGGAAAATTTTTCATCCCGAGATGCGGGAAAAATCGCGGGAAGCAGAATCGACTCGGCATCCCCCGGCTTTTCCGTTGAGAAGCGTATGCTATCTTCCGATTGAACCGACTCATACCATTGTGCAATCCGGCTCTCCCGATTCGCCAGAAACTTGTCAAGCGAACCGTTGTTCAGAAACGGCTCGATCAACCCGTTATAATCGTCGAATCGATCAAGGAGATTCATTGGCATCCAGGCTTCGATTGACGAGCCGCCCTGCGCGTTTAGAATGAGTCCAATCGGCACATTTATCTTCTTATATGTGCGTTGCGCGAAAAAAAATCCGACTGCACTCATTTCCTCGATTTCACCGGGAAGTGCTTTCGTCCAAGGCACCTCCGGGAGTTCGGCTTCGCACCCGACTCTGAAAACATACTGAGGCGTTAAACGATATTGACGGATATAAGGATTGTCGGCGGCATCGATTTCTTCCGAAGAAACATCTCTCACTCGCGAAAGGGGCAGCTCCATATTCGATTGCCCGCTGAGCATAAACACATCGCCAAAGCATACATTCTCTAAAACGACACGATCCGTTCCCGTAATTGTAACCGTAAGCCCGAAGGACGCCGCGTGAGGAGGAATCTCAACGGAGAACTTTCCATCCCTCACTTCTGCCGAATACGTCTTGTTTTCAATTTCCACAGTTACGCGTCGGGCAGATGGATCCGTCCCCGTTATGATGTTCGACGCTTCCCTCTGTAAAACCGTTCCATTACCGAATATGCCCGAAAGCTTTGTATGTACGCTCATTTTCGCCTGCAGTCCCTTCCGGTATAATTCTTTATTTCAAGCATCTGCTTACCGATTTTGCGGTCATTATAACATAATCACTTATATGAAATCGTCGAAACATCATCATGTTGACTTGCTTTTTTTAAGCGTCTATACTGAGCCGGAACAATAAACTCCCGACGTAACAATCAGAACGAGGCACTTATGTCCATATATGATAAAATTACCCAAAGCAAGTTCTATTCATTGGGCGATAAGCTCAGTGATTTGATGATGATCAGCCTTCTGTGGCTTCTCTTTTCTCTTCCGATTGTTACGCTCGGCGCCTCGACCGCGGCGCTTTACTATGCAACAACGCAGCGATTCTATCGAGAATCGCAAACGCCCCGACAGGACTTCATGCGTTCGTTTCGTATGAACTTGCGACAAGGAATTCTCATCACCTTGATATACCTTGTTTACGGAGGCATTATCGCTTTCGATATATATGTCGCAAGAAACGGAATCAACGGTCATGATCTTCCCGGTTTTTACGAGCCGATCGCGTATGTATTACTTTTTCCAATTGTTTTTTCCCTGCCATATGTCTTTGCGTATCTGTCACGCTTTTCAAACACGATTCGAACTACACTCAAACACAGCTTTGTTTTTTCTGTCATGCATCCCCTTCATGCGATCGGCTTGCTGTTCATTGCCGCGGGATGTGCCGCTTTCATGGTGTTATTTTTTCCGTCGGTTCTACTGGTTCCCATTGGTGGCGCGTATCTATGTTCGAAATGGATTGAACGGGATTTCAATCTCCGTTTGCGTCCGGATGAAGATCATTCCGACAAGGTATCTGCCGAAGAAAAATTTTCCGAAAGCAAGGAGGCATAAAATGGGGTCCGTCTTGGTAATGTCCGTCATTCAAATCATTGCTGCTATCGCCGCGATTGTTCTCATCTTTATCGGGTTAAGAATGGCGATTAAGAACTTGGATAGAAACAATGCAAGCAAGATGATTCCGCAAGAGATTCTCAAAAAAAGCACCAAAATCATTGTGTTCGGGGTCCTGTGCTATGCTCTCTCCCGTTTCGCCGCCAACTATTTCCCGATGAAAGAAGAACGATACGAAGAAACCATGATTCTGATTCAATCCCTATGGCAGGCAACCTATACGCTTGGCTTTACCGCGTTAATCCCCTACATCATAAACAAACTGCAAGTTAGTCGGATTACGCCTCCCCAAAAATGATTTTTCTCTGTTTTTTCGAAAGAGGGGTATTTCGCTTCTTGACGCTATTCTAGTCATCTAGTATACTAGTTACAAACAGTATATTCTGCCACTTGCGAGGCTGATAAATTATGAAAATGGTTTTCCGTTGGTTCCCAAATGGTGATGACAGCGTTAAGCTTCAACACATCAAACAAATTCCGGGAATAACCGGGGTGGCCACCGCACTCTCCCATATTCCGGCCGGTGATGTGTGGCCGCTCGACCAGATCCTGGCGGTTCGGGATCAGGTTCAGGCCGCCGGACTGGAGATGGAGGTCATCGAAAGCGTCAATATTCACGAAGATATCAAGAAGGGTCTCTCGTCCAAGGATCAGTACATCGAGAGCTACATCGCCACGATGAAGAACCTTCGCAAAGCCGGCATCAAGTGTATTTGCTACAATTTCATGCCGGTGATGGACTGGATTCGCACGAACCTCGCCGAACCCCTTCCCGACGGAAGCACCGCGATGTCGTACTGCCATGATAAGTTATTAACGATGAATCCCCATTCTATGGCAAGCTCGATGATGTCGGGTGCCAACAGCTTTTCGCTGCCCGGTTGGGAGCCGGAGCGCTTTCCGGCAATGGCCCGGGACATCGAATTTTATCAGAACGTATCGGTCGACGAGTATTTTGAGAATATTGCCTATTTCCTGAACGCGGTCATGCCCTTCGCCGAGGAGTACGACATCGACTTCGCCGTCCACTCCGACGACCCGCCCTGGCCGATTTTCGGACTGCCGAAAATCATTAACAGCGCGGCGACCATCCGGAGATTTTTGGCGCTCAATATGAGCAAGCGGAACGGCATCGCCTTCTGCACCGGAAGCCTCGGGGCGGACCGTGAGAATGATTTACCGACCATGATCCGCGAATTTGCTTCTGCGGGACGAATTCCCTTTGCACATTTACGTAATGTCAAGCACATCGGTTCCACCGACTTTCAGGAAACCGCACACATGACGGGCTGCGGGGATCTCGATATGTTTGAGATCGTTCGTGCCCTAATTGAATCGGGCTTTGACGGATATATCCGGCCGGATCACGGTCGGATGATCTGGGGCGAGACCGGTCGTCCGGGTTACGGACTATACGACCGGGCGCTCGGATCCAACTACCTTCAGGGATTGTGGGAAGCGATAAAGAAGATGAGCTAGTAACTTTTCCTCCTATGCAACTCTTCTTTGACGGTTTACCTTTCACCCTTATGCAATAAGGCCGACTACCCCTCGATTCCCCGGGTAGTCGGCCCTATTGCTCAACCCGCTCACGTGGCGAAGAACCTTATGCACACCATTCATCCCTGGCC
>CAYGIB010000005.1:0-19879 GCA_964349735.1 uncultured Oscillospiraceae bacterium
GTCCTCGCGAATCGATAAGACTGCTTGGGAAAGTCTTCTGCGCAACAGATAACGCCCCAGGCCCTCGCCGCATAGAGATTGGAAGAGGCTCCCGAGATAGTGAGCGTTGTAGCCGATTTTTCCCGCCAGCTCGGCAGCGGTCGTTATCGGCACGCCCGCGGAAAGGGAGTTCTCGAATAAATCGATGGCCTTTTGCACATACTCGTAGTTCGTGTTCATGCATCAAGCATACAACACTAGAAGCCGAAGGTAAATTCGCTCTCCCAGTCAAATTCGCCGGACTCCCCGCGGCTCTGCGGCCAATGAACGCACCAGTCGGGCATCTGAGCATCGCTTACCAAATCTTCGCTCGGATGATAGGGCTTGATGTCGATAACAGGGCTTTCATCATCGGCGTTAATCCAGTCGAGACAGATGATGCCCTCTTCTTCGTCGACCGAAAGAATTCGGCTCGTGCTGACCGCGATGGGATTAGGGCGGAAGGGCGAGCGTGTCGCAAAAAGCCCGATGTCGTGCGTGAGTTTTTTATACGGCGGCGGAATGATCAGGGTTTTTCCGTCCCACGGGACCTGATCGAATACCCAAAGGACCATTACGTGCGAAAACTCCCCAAGTCCCAGAAGTCCGTCCTTATAAGCTTTGTCGACCCGGACGGAAAAGCCTTTTTCGTGTGATACCGAGCCGATGACCTTCATTTCGAATTCTGTATTCATTTTTTACACCTCCTGTTCATTCTGAAACCGATTATGGGCGAAAAACGGTGTGTGACACAGTGCAAACCGGGGGACTTCCGGTATGCAAATTGGGAGAAAAGCCGGAGTGGGAATCGCGATTTGCTTTTCGAATGAAAATCGTTTCGGATAAACCCGAAAATGCGATACAATGATTCTAATTTCGACGTTTGCCCGAAAGGAATGGAATCGCATGAAGTTCATCAAGAAAATCTTTGGGAAAATCGTGTACGGAATCGCTGTGGCGAACCGCTTCATTATTAATGGACTGGTCTATCTGATTGAATCCGGAATTCTTCTTGCCAAGAGCTTTCTCAAGGGCTGTTTTGCTTTTCTCGCAATGGGCGGCTGTATTTTTGCGCTTTTACTTATATTGTTTCTGGGCGGATGGCTTCTTTCAAACCCCTTGGTTTTGCTTATATTGATTCTGGTTGTCGCGTTCCCGATTCTCGGCGCGATTTTACTGAGCAAGCTGAAAGACTATCAGGAAGTCAGCTCACGTTTCCTGTTCGGGCGGGCCGAGTACTTAAAGAACCCGGACGGGCGCACCAAGCGCTCTTATTCATACCACAAGCAGGCCTACGAGACGGAGAAGGCCGAGCAGGCGCGTCGCGCGTGGGAGCGCAGAGCTCAGCAGCAGCGCATGTGGGAAGAGCGCTTCCGCCAGTGGCAGGGCGGATTCGGCACCGGGTACGGCCCGGGATACGGCGGACCCGGTGGACCCGGCGGGTCCGGCTCCGGGTATTCCTCCGGATCGGCGAGAAACCCCTACGTCGATTTTAAGAGCCAATACGAGAAAAGCTGCGCTACCCTCGGCACTCCGGTGACCACCGATGAGAGCCGCATCAAGCTTGCATACCGTAAAAAGGCCAAACAATATCATCCGGACGTCAACAGCGCCCCGGACGCCACCGCCAAATTCCAGGAAATCAGCGAAGCGTATGAGTTTTTAAATGAGGACAATATCAAGCGCTATAAGGGGATGACGGGGGCGGCGTCGTAGAGGTTATAGGTTCATTTTTCCGGAAAAACGCAAATCAGAACAAATCTGTTATTAACCCTGCGCAATATTCTTTGAGATCACGCTTAACTCAATTCACCGAATACCGATACAATTCTTCAATATTGTTATCCAAAAACTCACCGCGAAGCCGGATGCATTCTTTGAGCTGTGAAATCGCCTCTTCATAGCTTCCGGGATCGCGGCTGTTTCCCTGTGCGTCGTTGGAGAGCATTCCTTCATAGAAGGTGTAGCCCCAAACTTTAAAGTTACGGTCGATTGCGCCTCCCAACGTGAGCACATATTCATCTATTTGGGAAAGCAAGGCCTCTTCGCTCAGGACGCCCCCGCGGAGCTCCTTATATCGGGCAATGACTTTCTCGGTAAAGGCCTTGTCCCGGAACAGCCGGTGATACCAGTTGTTTTCGGCAACCAGAAATTTATCGATCGGCTTATCGTCCCACATGTAATTATTGAAGGCGTTATTAAAATCCCAGACGGTCATTCGTATTTTCCCGCCTGCATCTTTGTAAATAAAGGTCGAGAGGTAGCTTGCGTCCGAAATCATCGTAAATTCATTAATGATGTAGTAATCAACAAAGTTATCGACGTCGATATGCGCCGCGTAGCCATGCTTCGGATCGTCGAAGTAGTCCGAATAAAGAGCTTGTTCAAACCGACTGATGTCATTACTGATGTATTCCCGCTGATCCTCGGTGATTTTTTTTGCATTGGGGTAAACGATACTCAACCGGTATGATGTATGCCCATTAAGCAGTCCATAGGTCTGAATCAGATTCCCCTCCGTGTCGTCACGGTCGCGCTTCACGACGTATGCGGTATGTCCGGATACCAGACCGTAATCCGTTAACCCAAGCCGTTCGGGGTCATTTTTAACGGATTCGATCAGGACATAGACCCCCTGATACTTTCCGTCCAGATAAACCTCGCACAGGCGGGTGTCCGGTGCCCAGTCCAGGATTTGTCTCGAAAAACCGAAAATCAAATGGTTTCGAAGAAGCGTACGATCGAGAAACGGCCCGTTTAGAACCCAGTCACTTCCTTTTCCCATGCCCAGTACAGCAAGGTCCCGGTTGCCCATGTCACCCTCCTTCGGGTGAAACTCGATGTGGTACTGTTTCTTATCAAAAATGTTGTGGGAGGATGCGCCGCGGTAATTGATGAGGGCGGCGGAAGACAGTTCCGGACTGTCGGACAGGAAGTTTCCGCTGTTCGCTTGATCGATGACCGAAATATGTACCCAGGTGTCGGATTCCTTTTCGATCGGGCGGGAGAAGGTGTCGATGTGAATAATCGGGAGACTGTGCAGGGTCTCTCCGGCATCGATTCGAGACTGCAAGGGAGCGGTCTCGGGGACCGATTCGGCGGTTTCGAGCTTATCGGAATCGCGTTTCACGCCGGCGATCAATAATACCGCGGCAAGAAACAGAACCGGTGCGATGATTATTAGCAGTCGTTTTCGCATGAGGCCTCCGCGTAATATTCTATCGGCTGATATCATCGGTCTGTTCGACCTGGTTGACGTTCTGGACACCCTCGATTTTTATAAGCTTCTCGACGATGTCGACGGACCTCTTATCATTCGCCTTCTTTAGATTGCTGAGACTGACCTCATAGACCTGCTCGCAGCCTTGTGCGTCCGCGTTTTTCATCTTCTGACGAACTTTATGGTCAAAATGCTGGCGAACGGTGGCATCGACATTCCCTTGGGCGGATAAGGTGCTGCGGACGATGATCAGAAGCTTCCCGTCCGGGTACGCCTGATTCATGACCAGGAGGAAGATGAACACAACGACCGAGCTGATTGCAACCAGCAGGTATTGCGAAACTCCGCAGCCGATACCGACCGCGATACTCCAGAATATATACGTCGCATCCCGGGAGTCTTTGACGGCGGTTCGGAAACGGATGATCGAGAGGGCGCCGACCATGCCCAGAGAAAGGGCGATGTTGTTGCTGATGACACTCATGATGAGTGTGGTGAGAATGGTCAGCATGCCCAGCGTTATATTGAACTTCTTGCTGTACGCGGTGCCGTTATAGGTCATCCAATAGGTCAGCATGATAAAGAAGGCGACAAGCAGGGCCACGCAGTTGTTTAATAGAACGGTGCTCAAGCTAAGATCGGCCAAATCGGTCAGGTTCTCCAAAATGTAGTCTTTCATGGTTTCTGGGTTCCTTTCTTTTATCAGAATATAAATCGGGAAGAGACATATTTACTGTTTGCGATGGTCATCGCATCGAGCGGCTTCAGCGCATCCTTTAATACCCCGACCAGAAAATGATCGTATTTGACCTCCAGGACGCCCATATCCGGATCTGTAACCGGTACCAACAACGGGTTCGAATCGAAAAACGACGCGACAACCGGGGAAGCGGAGATTGAATAATCAAAGGTGATCCGAGTATTGCTCACGGGATAAATATACGCCAGACGGAGATACTCGACGATGGATTTGGGCTGATAGGCTCCGGTCAGCATTTTTGCGTACAGGCGCATGGCCAGAGGGTCGGACAGGTCGCGCAGAAACGAGTAATCGCCGCGCATCATTTGTCTCGCCTGAGCTTGGGTAATGCGAATGGAGCGCTTCACGCCGTCGGTGCCGGACTTGAGCTTGTTCTCGAGAAGAACGATCTGATCGTTCGGAGGATAGAAGCGCAATCGAATTTTCTGCTTATTCTGAACTCCGTCCAGCGTGTCATAAAGGTCTGAATCGGAGTCCGAATCAAAATACAGCGAGCGCACCCGATAGCCGCCGTCCACGCAATGAGGGTCAAGCTTGACAAAAGGCAGAATGCGCTGCCGAACGGACTCGAAATCAATAAGAGACAGCGGGTACTTGATTTCTTTCCGGTATGTTTCGTTTCCGCTCATTCTTCTGTTGCGCCTCCTTTTCGAGGAGTCTTTATAACGGAAGCCCGGCGTTTCCCGGATAACTTCTTCATGAATGACAGTTCTTCACGAACGGGTTCCTTATTCGTAGCGTATTGGATTTCGATTCCCAAGAGGGAAAGACCGATGCTCATCATGATTTGGAAAGGGATTTGACCGAATCCGGCAGCCTCTGATCCGTCGATTCCGAGCGTTACCCCACCCCAGATCGCGGTGGCCAATATAATGCTCGTTACGGGAAAACGGATTGAAATCGCGCCCGGAAACAAAGCGATCAGCAGCTGCACCCAGAGGATATCCGTAATGAGTGAAGCAAAGCCGAAACCGATCGATGCACAGAGAATGAATGCGCCGAATTCCGTCCACTGATAGGCCAGAAAGGCGGCAAGAATTCCGATGATGATAAATGCGGTCACGACAACGGCACGGCTGGCTGTCGGTCCGAGCAGCAGGGATATCCCGATCGCGGTAAGGAGGAAAGCTACGGCCGCACTGATGAACCGAAATAATTTATATCCGAACAGACAGCTGAGCACCGCAAATATAAGAATCGCACCCGAAAGAAGGGCGGAAAACCGGGAGAGGCTGCCCGTCATATTCATCTCGCCGAAGAATTTGTGAATTAATCCATGAAGCGCGTTGATCATTGGTGTTTCATCTCCTGTCCTTGATATGACTCCGTCGAGAGTGGCTTGCACTACTATGAAAATGATCTGAACCGGCATTATTCCGGCGTACTGCCGGTTAGAATCTGGTGGATTCGTTTATTCAGTATGCTCTCGCCGAGATTTTGCGCGTTTTCGAGAATCATAAAATCCGTAACCTGATAATCGGTAAACATCTGCATGAATTCCGAGTCGGTTCCGGCGAAGTATCTGGGGTCGATAAGCACTATTTTCTCGCAGCAGGGAATCATCCATGCTGTAAATGCCTTGGCGTATTCATCTCCGACAATCATTATCACTTTTCCGTTCTGAGCTTCCCCTTGAATGATTGAATGCGAAAAGTAGGAACCGACAAAGATATCGGTGCCCATTCTTGCCTGAGAGACGGAAGGAGAATCATAGGTAATGTACTCCGTGGAAGATAGTCGGGATGTTATCGTCTGCTCGTTTTTCATTCCGTCAGAAATATAGAAGGAGATATAATCCGGGAAGTCGATCAGGGATTCGGTTTGCGTTACTTTCCGAAAGGCTCCGACATATCCGGCAAACCGATACTCGCGGTATTTTGATAAATCCGGAGGCGTGATTCCGGCCGCTTCACAATACGCGTCGGCGGCATAGTATGCACCCATGGCGGTCCAGGAATGGTCGGTTCGAAAATATAGGTACTCGCTGATGTGGGTCCCGAGTTTCACGGTGACATCAATCGACGTCACATCAGAAGGCACGAAGGAGTAGGTTTCGCTGATTGCGGAGAGCACATCTCCCGAATATTGCCGGTACGCTTCATCCTCATAGGCAATTCGTGTCGGAGCAATGAGCAAATATTTGCGGATCCCGGACGGCACGTTTTGCATCGCCTCGGAAATTTTCAACGCTCCGGTAAGGAGGTCCTCCGGTTTGGAGTTAAATAACTGAAGCACCCGATCCGAAAACACAATATGCTCTGTTGTGACCTGAAGCGGTTCGATTTCAAGCAAGTGATCGATTGGAAGCCCGTCTTTTCCGAAAACTTCCAGTGCGGAAGCGGGGGTGGATATCGGTTGGATGAATTCCTCGCTTCTATGGAGAAGCGACGAAAAGACGCCTGCCGAAAGCAGAGCAGCGATCATCAATGCGCTGAGCAGAAAAAATCGGATTTTCTTCATCCACCTGACCTGTTCCGCGGCGATTTTCTGGCATTACCCGATGAAGGCTGACTTCCGGGCCGGAGAAACACAATGTCGACCTTCCCGGGGAAGCCCTCAAAAGCGTTACGATCCGTCTCGAGACGGTGGGACGGAATCACCAGATCCTTTAGTTTGATGCAACCGCATAATGCATATCCGGCGATATATTCGACCGATTCGGGGAGCGAGAGGCTGCTCAAGGACGTGCAACCGTAAAAGGCACTGACTCCTATGGCGTTTATCGATTCCGGCAGAATGATTTTTGCCAGGGAAGTGCAGTCCTTGAAGCAGTGGCTGGGCAGCTCCGAAAGGGAGGACGGAACATCAAATTCGATTTGTTCCAGGCCGCTTCCGGAAAACGCTCCGGTGCCGATTCGGCTGCAGGACTTAGGAATCTGAGCTTCGCGCAGAGACGAGCATCCGGCAAAGGCCGAGTCTCCGATGGCTTGGAGGGACGGACAGTTCTTGAAGGTGATATCGGAAAGCGATGAGCATCCGTAAAAGGCAAAGTCACCGATTTCCAGAAGCGATGACGGAAGCACCACCTTACGGAGCTTTTCGCAGGAGAAGAAGAAGCTCGGATGAATGATTTTCACACCCTCCGGGACGACGACCTCTTCGACAAGCTCACTTTTTCTAAATCCGAACGGAACGAATGTTGAAGGCGCGCCCGGATCGGGAAACACAATGCCATCACTATTTTCAACCGTGAAAGATTTGCGGACTTCTTCCAGAGTCTTCCGATCCTCGGAACGGCGACTGTCTTCATCGAAAATGTCAGACAGTTTCCTGGACTCGTCCGGCACGGATATTCCGAAGGCCTCCGTACTGACGTACCCGAAAACGCAGCAGTCCTTTTCGAAAATGATCTCCTTACGGGCGATGACCGATTTAGAGACTCCGTATTGCCCGATGACCGAGCCGGCTTCGACGTGGATATTTTCCTGCGAGAAAACCGAACCGTACACGCGGACATTGCGTCCGATATAGATCTCACCCTCGGCAAACACGTTTCCGAAAACGGTCGAGTCGTCACCGAGACGAATACTCTTGTGCGATCGGATATGTCCCTTCACGGATAGACCGTTCAAGACGGCGATGCTGTGCTTGGTGATGACGGTAGCGTCCAGAACGCCGTTTTCATCCGTCACATTGTCGTCCACGTACTTTATGTTCCGAACCACCTTGCCTGAGGCGGTGACGACATTCACCACTCTCCAGAGGTTACTTGCCTCATTGGGCTCGCCGACTTCTTCACCGAAAAAAATCATCGGAGCAAAAAGCCGCGTGAAACGGCAGTTGACTCCGATAACGAGCTTGGAAAGACTGCTTGCGCTCACTCCGAGCTCGCAGCCGTCACCGGCGGCGAGCAGTCCTTCGGCGTCGACCCAGCGTTCAACTACGGTTCCTTTTCCGAGATAGAGGTCCCCTTTGCAGGCAATAGCGCGAACCGACTCGACGCCGGATAGAAAGACATTCTTGAAGGCGTAGATTTCCTTATTGAAAAGCAGGCCGGCCGGCGGAGAAAAATCTTCGTTTCGAATCAGTATGATATTGTCACATTCTTTGTCAAATGCGGTCGATTCGTCGGCTTCGACGATGCTTTCTTCTTTGGACAGGAGAATTTTCCCCGATCCGTTATAATCCTTTAGTTTGGCGTCGATTTTCCCGGTGAAAGACTTTGCGAAGAACCGGGGGTCCTTGACGGATGTATTTTTAATCGGAAGAGCCGACCCTTTGGTATAAAGCATTGCCCAGGTGCTGTACCCAATCGGGAGCACGAGCATGACGACGAACACGATGATCGAAACAATCACAGGCGTCATAGCTTCTTCTCCTCACTGCTGTAGGCTTTCCGGAACCGTTTCGTCTTATTCCATTGGACGGTTCTTCCGGAAACAGCATCGGCCAGCGCATCAATAAAGCCGAGCGAGATATTCCACAGGTAGAAATAGAAGTTGAAGGTAATAAGAGGCAAAAGCAGGGCATCCTTACGAACTCCGTCAATCATCAGTGCGGTCGAAATCTCGTAAAACGGCGCGAAGTTACCGTAGCTGTTGTATGCGCCGAGGAAGATGACCGCCCACAGACCGATAAAAACATTCATTTCTCCGAGAAGGAAGAGCACCACGGAATCCATAAGCGCCAGAGCGAAGAGGACGGGGACAAAATAAACCATTAAAAGGAGCATGCCGTCCAGTCTTTCCCTGCGCGAGATATTTTTCGAAAAGAGGAACTTGAAAAAGTACCGGAACATAACGCTGTTATGGCCGCGGGACCATCTGCGGACTTGACCGGCGCGGACCGACCATGTCTCGGGAACCTCTTCGTAGCATTCCGCGGAGTTGGCATAGATTACCTTCCAGCCGCGCAGGTAGAGGCGGTACGTCAGCTCGGTATCTTCCGCGAGTATCCTTGGGTCAAACCCGCCGGTCTCGATCATGATACTCTTTCGGAAGCCCCCGACGGTTCCGCCATACTGGGGAAGGGTCTTCAAATTATATCTTGCCTGCTGATCCGCCTGATATCCGCCGGAGCGCTCGAGATTGAGAAGGCGGGTCAGCCCGTTCTTTGAGGTATTATATGGAATGACTCTTCCCATCACGGCCCCGACCTCCGGATCCTGAAACGCGAGCGCAAGCTGACGGATCATATCTTTCCCCGGCCGATAATCCGCATCGAAAACAATAATGATTTCACCTTCTGCAAGATTCATCGCATCGTTCAAGGCCGCAGGTTTTCCGCGGTCCTTCGAGTCCCGGTGCAACGGTCGGATGCACGGGTACCGGCTGTGATACTCATCGAGCATTTCTGCGGTCCGGTCGGAGGAGTGGTCATTAATCGGGATGATTTCAAGAAGATCACGGTCATAGGTGCATCCGAGCAGCGCATCGAGAACACCGGTCAACACCTGCTCCTCGTTATGCATCGGAATCAACACGGTCACCTTGGGCATCTTGCTGTCGACGATATCATTAAGGTACATTCTCTGTCTGTCGAAAATTCTGTTATACGCAAAAATGGCGTGACGCACGGCGTAGATCACCATGACAATGACCACAAAAACGAAATAAAGCTTCATGAAAAAGATTACATCCACTGCCAGTCCGCCAACCCTTCCCCGTAATTAAAGTGTTCGATCCTCGAATTGATGAAAATCGAATACAGAAACACAAAATAGATAAAGTCAAACATCGGCCCCAGCGAGAAAAACAGGGAAGTCATATAAAGTGTCGAGGCCTTCGACAGAATAAACAGGAACGCAAGATAACGCACACAGCCGAAAATAATGGAATAAGCGATGATTCCAAAGAATAATAAGAGCCTGCCGCCGGTTTTGCCGTAACCGAAAACGCCGGAAATAATGCCGGCGAGAAAAAGGAAAGCAAGCCACAGACCGACTTGCTGAAGCATATATAGCTCCGAGTACTCGGAAACCGTATAGGGGAAATACTCTTTTGCGAACAGGAAGAAAATGCAGGAAACGAGATGGAGAATAAGGACAATAAGTGCGTAAATCGATACCGGGGTACCGCCCTTTTTGTGTCGAAAAGCAAAAAGAATCAAAAAGATCGCGGATAAGGTGACAATCAGGTTGATTGCGGTTTCCTCTCCGGACGGAAGTTGATTCGGAAGCTGTACAAAGTATACACCGCCAAAAATCGGGAGAAAACGACGATAGGCAATACTGATTGAATCGGCAGGGAAGAATGAGGTCAGAGAATCCCGAACCCAAGTGGAAAGCGCAAAGGTCAGCTCGGTGAAAAAGAATAAAAAAACGACCATACACGGCAAGACGACCGCAAGCAAAAACAACCACTGCTTCTTGCTTTCCGGCGCGAAGTGTCGGTAGGTACGGGCAAAAAATATTCGGTTCTTCTTAAGTTTGCGGAGATCTCCCATGAATTGCCCGCCCCCCGTAGGCAATACAAAAACAGCTCTGATTTATTCGAAAATCAGAAAAATGGAGCGATTTATCTTGATGAAATTTACCGAATTATCATATCACTATTTTGCAATCCTGTACAGATATCATTGCACAAGAAAGCCGTTTATTTTAACAATACACGGCGGGATGCAATCGTTATGCGACCTTGCAGCATGCATCTTTCAAAATGCGAAAAAACGAGGGCTGGTTTTCCGTTCTGTCACCACATAAAGGATAAGGTAAATGACTCATTTCTCCATATAATCCATTACGGCCCGATATTTGGGGACGGTGTCCAAATCGATTTCCTGTGACATATCTGTCAATAAACCAAAGGAGCCGTATCGCTCGCTGTCGCTCGAAGACAGGGAAAAAATAACACAGAGTGTGGTATTACCGTTTGCGTTTACCTTGATTTTTTCGAGTTCCGCAAGCCATTTCCGATAGATGTCATACATGCACGGGTCATGCTGGATATCGACCAGAACGAACCCGTATTCCTGCTCGCTTCCGAACGGATCCGGTGTCAGATGCTGTCCGCCTTCGTAATACGCCATCTCCACACCCAGAGAATTGCATAAATTCGCGATGTTTTGGATTTCTGCGCCCATTGACTCAATGCTATCCAGGGCAAGCTGTTCAACCAGGGCAATATCGGCCCTGCTTCCCGCTTCTTCCAGTGCTTGAATCGCTTCCTCGTCAAAGCCGAAATAAGACGTCGGCGAAACAAGGTCGAAACTGCCTTTTCGCATATGGGTGACAATGCGTTCACTGACATCGTACCAACCCACCTGAACACCGACCACCCGCGTCACCCGTGACTGGTCTCCTTTCCAGCTGTTATAAAAAACATCCAATGCATTCTGGATAAAAGGTACGATTCTTTCCGGCCAATCCTCGTCGGAGTCTCCCTGCTCATACAGATAATTTGCCTGGTCAAACATCCAGTTCCAGATTTCATTCGAATACTCGACATATACGCGGATGTCCGGGTCCAGATTTTCGCTCAGGAGCTCTGAGAGGTTCCGGATATACTCATCGTCAGCAAGATGAGGGATGCAAATCCAGATATCCTTGTGCAATCGATTCGAAAGCTCGATCATATGCTCATAGGGATATCCTTTTCCTGCCGTAAAGGTAATATCTTCCGGCTTTGCCCGGTCGCTCCAGTCCGATAGAGGGGAGTAGTTGGTCTGCCCCCAGTCCATCAGTCGAATGACCGAAAAGGGCTCGCACATTTTAAGCCATTCCGGATTGAAAAGCTCATTCGGGTCAGCGCCGGGCAGGTAGATACGGATATTGCGAACGGGGTCCTCTTTAAGGGATTCCACGATAGACATAGAGGCAATATTCGCCTGATCGGTCAAATGCATCACCATCCTGCCGGCACCTGAATCTTCGCCCGTCGCATCCAGCCCGAATTCGATTTTCCCTTGGCCGTCGTAATATACCCGGTAATCCCCCTTGGGCATCGCCTGAGTATTCGCCCAAACGGTGGTCACGACCTGCGGAGCCTCCATCCCTTCGATGTTGGCAGGAAGTTCCAACGGATAACCGTTCTCGCCCATCGGAATCCGGTCGATCACTTCCGTGTCCCATTCGTTCTCTCCGCCTTCGACCCAGTACTGATTCTGCGTAAAAAACACCCTCGACAGCTTCATGATATCGTTAAAAGGCCAGGAGACGCTCCAATCCGAAGCCCCCTCCAGATTGATGCCGAGACTCAGCGGTTTCACTTCAACGGGAGATGTCTCGGATGCGACTGTTTCAGTGAGCCCGGTACCGGATGACGGCGCCGTTTCTGTCCGGGGTTCCGTCGTTGCGGACGGTTTCCTGTCATCTGGCAAGAGCTTCATCGCGCAGCTCGAAAAGAGTAATGCGACGACACAGCATAAGCATAGAATTTTCTTTCGGATTGGATTCATAGTCGGCCTCCAATGTGTGAGCAGAATGATTCGATCTCACTGCTCTGTGGATTGAATCTTGCAGGAAAGCAGAGATCTTTGCCTTTTCGAAAACATGGCGGAAGCTGGAAAAGCAGTGGACCCTGCCGCGTCGAAAAAAGGCTGAACCAAGAGAGGTACCATGAGTAACAAGATAATTTTACACTGCCGGATAAGCTTTTGAAAGATGGGTATGTCATTAGGCAGGATGATCTCATCACAAATCAAGTGCTTTCAATTCCATTTGATTTTCTCCCTGAATACGGGTTTATCTTTATTTTATTCATTCGCGTTGTCTCAATAGTACTCGCTGAAGACTAAACTCATCGCAATTGGAAGTGAGTCGTTAATTGTATCATTGTATTTGAATGAACAAAGAAACTTGACGGGGGGGGGTAAGTGATATCTTGAACAAGGTTAACCTCGCTTCGTTTAAGTGATGGAACAATCCTGTAGCATGAAAGAGAGGCTATTATGAAAAAAGCAATGGTCGTTCTCGTTGCAATGATGCTTATTACTTTAATTTCTGTCGGTTCTTTGTCTGCTGCCTTTGTCTATCCGAGTGGAAAAGTGAAGCTAACCAATGGTTTGTTTGACTTTTATAAAGATAAGGCCACAACGACGCTCTATTTTAAAGCGCAACCGGATACTGTTGGGGCATATGATTACACGATATCCGCAGGACTGGTTGCCTGGACCGGTTGGGACATTGGCAGTCCCAATACAAAATCGGGATTCGGGCTATTATACCCCACTTTACTTACCAGAACACACGTCGTGGAGGACAAGGAGTATGACGCCTCAATTGCCAGGGGTATAGTATACGTATTTACAACTACCAACGGAGAGTTATCAGCTGTATATTATGATTGATTAATGTCGTCGAGTTTGAAACAATGAGGTTAACTGAACCTATTTCATCCGGCAGAACAATACTTATTGATTGATTCTGCCGGATGTTATGGGTATAAAATTCCGAAACAGAGGTTCTGGAATGTATCGACGTAAGTTTATTGTTATACGGTCAACGATTTCGCACATTCTTGGTCACAAGTTGATTTTCGGTATTCTTCTTCTGATGATGGCCTTGGTTTTTCTCGTTCAAATAATATTTTCCGGGTTTGTCATCTCCTTCAATAACAATCGATATGCGCGCGTCATGTGGGATGAGAGTGTGTTTTTTTCAACAAATATTCAACTTGATTCCGGCGAAGTCGATACCGTTCTTGAAGAGCTTTTTCCTTACCGTGATCATATTCGGGATGTGTATATATCCGGAGTTGTACCAGAGGAGTATTATGCCGAGCAAGAAACGGCATCCGGGAACTCTTGGGTTCTATCGGTAATCGCCTTTTACCCGAATGTATCCCCGGACAGGCTCGGGGACAATAGCGTGGAACTTTGCTTCGATAATGAGGATGTTATATATTTAGATGGTTTGCTATCCGGGATTGTTTTATCTCCCGAAACGCCTCCGACGAAGCCCTCCGAAGAGCTTTCTGATACGATCACTCCGACTCCGCCCGAGGATCAGGGAACTTTTGAAATGGCGAATGTGTCCTATCGGATCAACGGAAAACTCTGGAAGTCCCAAGGTTCAATCGACTTGAAACATCCGGTTCATTCCAATGCCGACGCATACATTGTGTCTTCGTATGATCGGTTTTTCGAGCTGACCGATCATTGCACAAGTGTAAACATTCAGTTCGATCAGCCGCTTGGTGAAACAGAGCTTCTTCGTTTGAATCAAAGGCTGCGAGATGTCGGTTTATCGAACGTGGAATTTACGTCATATCGTCACGAGTTGGGAGCTGAAAGTGTTGTTTCGTTTTTTGTGGAATACACCGCGATTGTCACTGTCATTCTCTTACTCGCAGTCAATGTGTTGTCGCTTTTTGATTATCTCCTGTCATTGAGAAAAACCGAGTTTCAAGTCTATTTATTAAGTGGCGGTACCTTGAAAACAATTTGGAAATGCGCGTTGACGGAGCTTCTGATCTGTGTCGTTTTAGCCGCTGTGATCGGGGGATCACTTGTTTTGCTTCCGTTTAGCCGCATCCTTATACCGGAGGACATTTGGAGGAATTTCGCGAGGTTTTTCGTCGGAAACGTGCTTGCGTTCCTGGGAATTATACTCATCGGTTTTATCATTCGAATGAAGCTTATGCGATTGGAAAAGAAATTTTTGTTTTCGGAAAGAGGTTCGAAGTGAAAAAATGGATCTTAGCCGCAAACATTATCTGGGATAACCTATTATCCAACCTGACGATTTTTGTGTTTGCGGTTCTTTTGACATATATGTTGCAAGGCTTGGCCGGATTATATGTCGCGTACTCCCAACGCCTTGTCATGGCGGAAAAAATACAAATGACGGACAAGATATTAGTCAATTTCGTTGGCTCAGATTTGCTAATGGGACAGTCTCCACCGGATCTTTCTTTTTTTCGGGACGAGGTCATGGATATTGAGGAAGTTCGTGATTATCAACCGATCAGCACCTTCGGAATTTTTGCGCTGGTCAACGCTTCAGGAATATCACTAAGAATGGATCCGATCCTTTCCGACAGTTATAATACGGTGCGCTACACGCTTGTTGATGGGTCCTGGCCGGATGAACCGAATGAAGTGGTGCTGACGGAATATGCAAAAGAATATGTTCGGCTCGGTGATACGATCCCCGTGTCCTTGATGTCCATCGGAAAAGATCTCTCGACCGAATCCGCGGAAGCTGTAATTACGATCGTCGGTTTTGTGGACACGAAGTCGCTGATTTTCTATTTTGACTCGATATCGGCGCGTCCCGGTCTTCAAGATGTGACAACGACTCTTTCGGCATTGGCGATCGAGAATAATTCGATCGAGAACAGAGAAATGCACGGGTTCATCATGGAGCCGACGAGTTCGACCGGTCAAGCCTTCGAAACCTCCATTAGACGAGCGAAATACATGGTAACCCTGGAAAAGAGCGCGGATCTTTTCTCCGTTGAGAATGAATTGAAGAGCCTTTTCGGCGAAAACCGCGTGCACAGTGGTATCGGAATGATCGCAAAATACAAGGAAGATCACAGAGAGGAGTTCTTGCTGTTGGTGCGGTCCTCTGTCCTGCTTCTGATCCTTACCGTCACAAGCCTTTTCGCCTCGGTATTCCTCCAGCTGAACAAACGCAAGAAGGAGATGGCCACCTATTTTATATGTGGAGCTTCGTGGCGACAGAGCATATTGTTGTTCTGCGGCGTTTACTACCCGTTGATCATTCTCGGTACTCTGGTCGGTAGTGCCTTATATGTTGCCCTAACCAAGCTGAAGCTTTCCGAAAACGGTCGATATACGGGGTGGATCATGCTCCTGATCCTTGTTCTTTGTACGATCCTAATATTGCCTCAATACATAAGCGCGATCCGAACTTCCCCCGTGGAGCACATACGAAAGGACTAAGCTATGACGATGATCATTGAAATGAAGGATATTTCGAAGACCTACCATCCACATAAGGATGTGCCGGTAAGGGCCCTGTCCGGACTGGATCTGTCCGTTCAGGAAGGGGAAATGCTCGCGATATACGGTGTCTCCGGTTCCGGAAAATCCACCTTGCTTCATATCCTCGGCGGACTGGACCGAGCAAGTTCGGGAGAGTATCGGTTTGACGGTATCGATATGAACGCCCAAAAAGACGGTCAACTCGCTCGTATGCGTAACGAGCACATCGGCTTTGTCCTGCAGGACTTCGGCCTGATTTCACACCGCACCGCAATCGATAATATCATGGTGCCGATCATGTTTTCGAAAAGAAGCATGAAGGACGGACTTAATCGCGGCAAGGAGTTGATGGAAGAAATGGGTCTCAAGGAATTATCAAACCGCAAGGTGTACCAGATGTCGGGCGGTCAGAAACAACGCGTGGCGATTGCCCGGGCGTTGATGAATCAGCCCAAACTGATTCTGGCGGACGAACCCAGCGGCGCTTTGGATTCGACGACCAAGGTGGAAATTTACTCAATTTTCGAGAAATTGAAAAACGAAGGGAACACGATCATTGTAGCGACACATGACCGGGATGTCGCGACTATTGCGGACCGCGTTCTGCAGATGAAGGACGGATGTTTTAGTCAATGAGCATCAAAAGACGGATATCCTCTATAAGCCTGCTATTGGTTCTTATGCTCGTTATCATGAGCCTCAGCCTTTCGGCGTGCAAAGGGAAAGGGTCTTCAGAAATATTGCTTGATTCCTCCAAGAGATATGTTGCGGATTTCAAGAATATCTGTCCCATTACGAATATTGCCTCCGATCTTTTGGGCAAGGAATATAACTTGCTCAGTAGGGATCTGACTTTCATCGACATCAACGCCTTTGCATCCGACATATTTCTCCTGTGCACCGATCCTGATTCAACGTTTGTTGTGGTGCTCGAAACGGGCGGATCGCTCCGGGAAACGTTTCCCGTGACGCTGCCGGAAGACGCGGAGCCACTGCGTCTTTTTTCGGGCACGGACGGGGTCGTCTATATTTTTTACAAGATTAGCGGAAACGGACCTTGGGACATCCGATACGGGGGCGTTGCGATTCATATTAGAACCGGGCAACCCGCTCCGATTGATTTATCGAGCCTCGGCAGTCCAGTGATTTGTGATGTTGCATTTAACGGGACGGATACCTTTGCCATCCTTACGGAAGAAACTCTTTTTCTGACGGATACCTGCGGTCGAATCGTCGAGAAATTAATCGTCCCGAAAAAGAGCTCGTTCTATCAATCAGTGAATTTCGTCGAAGAAAAGTTGGTCCAAGCTCTCTATATGGATTCGAATTCCAATCTTTTCCTGCAGACGTTGTCGATCGACCCGGTCCAGACCGTGCGACAGGAAAAACTCAGTGGATTCGTGGGAACCGAATCACTTAGCGCGCAGTTGATCGCTTCTCCGCTCCATGCTTCTGAGTGTGTTTTCATCGAAACCGAGAGCGCGATTTACGGCTATAACAGACAAAGCAAAGTCTTCTCGAAGTATCTTGACAAAGTTCTCAGTGATTTTTATCCAATCACTCCGTTCGTTCATTCGGGAGACGAGCGGATAATGACGATCGGAATGGCAAATCTGTCCAGTCTCGATCAGTCGGACATAAACTCCGTCATGCAGAACTACGGGGTATTTGCAATCACATTTTCCGAAGACGATCGGCCGACGCAAAACGTACAAGTGGGAATTTGTGTGCAAAGCCCGGAAACCGTGAATCATTATCTGCGGCAATTTCAGAGGACCCACCCGGAGTATGTGTTTGAATTGATCGACTATTACGCGCCACAAACGACCGGTGACGGAGAAAACGTTATCCCGATTGAAGCAATGTATGCCGATTTGCTTTCCGATCATCCTCCGGATATCCTTTTTATCGATCCGGCAGAATATGAGCGAGTCGCTTCTTCGGATGCGCTTACGGATATGAATTCGTTGATCGTGCAAGACGAATTGTTTGATACAAGCGTTTTTATCGAAAATATCTGGAAGGCCGGCGAGACCGATGGTGCCCGATATTTTATATCTCCTTTTTTCAGTCTCAATGGTATGTATGCCCAGAGTCGTATCACAGAGGCTGCTTACGGAAAAACTCTCGATGAGTTCGGAAATTACATTCAAACGCTGAGCGAAAAGCCGCATATCCGTCAAGGTAATACTCCCGAAGAAATCGCGGAATTGTTTATTGAGTTTCATATGCGGGAGTTAATTCTTCAATCCGAAGACGGACAACGCCTTGACATCGACCGCTTGCGTTCGATCGTTACGTTTTCTCAGAAATTCGGCACGCTGGACGATTATGAATCCATCCCTTTACAAGAGCAGTTCGCAGGGGGGAAAATCCTCTTTTTGGATAATCGCCTGCGAACCTATGCGACGTTTCTATATGATATGGAGCACGATGTCGGTCTGGATGTAAACTACATTTCCGCGCCGGGATCATTGGAAAACGAACCGACCATTTTCTCTGACATGTTCATTTCCATACCGCTTGCGTCAAAGCAAACGGAGGCCGTATGGGCATTTGTCAAATTTGTTCTCTCTCCGGAAATCCAAGACCGATATGACGATCCTGATTTCAGTTTCGGATGCATGCCGATCCGTAAGTCGTCCTTTGACTTAATGCTCGAAAGCAACTATGCGGATTACCTGAGGGGAGTAGGCCCTTCGGTCTTCGATCTCCGGAAATCTGATGTGAATTTGGATCAGATACTTTCGGATCCTTCTCTCGGCTCTCCGGCCCCCCCAAATCCTCTTCCAAAAAAGGAAACTATCGACGCTTTTCGAAAACTAGTCTGTTCTGCCCGTTATTATCAACTGCATTACGAAAGCGTCTCCCGCATCATTTCCGAGGAGTTGTCGTTGGTTTTCGCGGGTCAGAAGAGTACGGACGAGGCCATCGCAGTCATTGATAACCGCCTGCAGAATTACTTCGGCGAGGGTAAAAAATAAGTTGTTCGGAATTTTCGAACAACTCGAGTGACGAAAAAAACTATGTTGTCACACACTTTAACTTGGATACAATTATCTCGCGTGGATACTGCGTCAAATATTCATTTGGCACAAACATCAGACGTTGCCACATAATGTTTGTTTGATTGACTTCCGACGGGGGATAAGATGAAACCGAAAATAACGAAAAACCGAACCCTTTTTCTTAGCGTTATTCTGGGAATTATTTACTATGTCGCTGTCTACTGTTACACGGTATTCGTCTGTTTCTCGGCTGGTCTTCATATATCGGTTGTGATTATTGCGTCACAGCCTCTTCGCATCGTTTTCTGCTATGTCTTACCAATCGTGTTGATCCTTCTTCCGCCGGCTGTTTTGTTGTTTTTTCGTAAGACGTTTATGAAATCAGTCTTGATTTCATTTCTGGTGTTTGTTGGCTGTGTCGCGGTATTTTTTTCTGTCAGCCTTGTTTTTACACAGTACTTTAAAGAATTCGACGCCGAGAAATGGAAAAATCACCAACTCATTCGATATTTGATGATTGACGACATGGAAAGCGAACATGAATTTATCGGCATGACAAGAGACGAAGTCATCGGAATCCTGGGAACTCCGGACGATTCGTTTGACGACCGGTTAGTTTACTTTATAGATACACAGTCATTCATGAGAATTAAGTACTATGTCCTTACGCTGGAGGACGATGTAGTGATCGAAAAGACAATTGTTGAAGTGGATTGAGGATATTCCGGAGATTTTTTCTGTCATTGCTTTTGACGGCAAAGTGAATGCAGTTTTGTGTCTTATGCAATAATCGGATTGACTCCTATGTTAAATTGGACCTTAATATGAGGCTCAAACCAACGACCTTACCTTGGGTCCGTCGTAATCACCGCACTCGTTTGCCCCGTTGCGTCCCGGCAAAGAGAAAAGCCCCCTTCTCGACTGAGTTCCGCAGGATCGCGGAGCGATCCGAGGACCTGTTTGAAGTCGGGAAGGGGTCTTTTCTCTTCCTTTGGTGGAGAATATGGGGCTCGAACCCACGACCTTTGCACTGCCAGTGCAACG
>CAYGIB010000006.1:0-19797 GCA_964349735.1 uncultured Oscillospiraceae bacterium
TTTTCTTCATCCCACGGGCCATCGAAAAGCGCCAAGAAATCGTTTACTTCCACTTCATTATTCAAAAACTCGAATTGTCCGCCGGCTCCTTCGGCAACCAGACGCATCCCCATCGATTGCGCGATAAAGCCGTTTTCGGAAATATAAAGGAGCTCCGAATTTGTGATGCTGATCCGATTCTCTTCGAAAACAAGAACCATCCAACCGCTTTCTTCAACCGTTGTATACGATATGTTTGCGTCGCCTTCAATAAACAGAGGCGGCGGGCCCCATGAACACCCTTCCGCGTCGGACGCGTAACGGATCACCGCATAGGTCATATTCAGTAGACCGGTCTTTGTGACATGGATCCCCTTCCAAAGCTCCTCGAACGAAGTTACTCCCGCGCCTCCGACTTCCGTGTCAAACACCGACGTCATGAGTGTCCGGACCGTCTCGGTCCCGGTGATCACCAGTTCTCCCGACACTTCGATCCCGCCGGTCTTGTGCGCGAGGATCCGGTCCACACCGGAAACCGTCAATATAACTCCGTTCGGCACGACCAAGTCCTGGGTCAGAACGCGCGTGTAGCGGTTGTCGTCGATGGTAAGGCTTGTGCCGAGCGTGCCGCCGATCGCGATGCGGTCAAGGTTTTCGCCGACGACCGATCCCGCGTCATACAGCAGATACAAGCCCTCGAGTTTTGCCTCGGTCATCCCTTCCATATCGGCGTAAATGCCGTATGCGGAGGATAACAAGTTCTGAAGTTCCGCGTTATGGAGCGCCAGATCGCCCGCAACGCTGATCATTCCACGGGTAGCGGCATCCGCCGCGTAGCGTATCGTCAGATATTCGCCCGAAAAGCCCGCGCCGCTGTGGACGGTCAGGCCGCCCCAATAGTCCGCTTCGCCCGTGATACCCCGTCCGCCGTAATCGGCATCCCGGGTCGAGGAGATTATGTTTCCGGTGACATCTGTTCCGCCGACGTTCATCTGGCCGTAGACGTAGATTTTCACGCCGGGATTGACCAGAAGAAGCGTACCGACGGATACGGTAAGCGTAACGCCCGCATCTACGGTCAGGTCACGCTCCGTCACGTATGGCAGATCCGTCTCGGAGAACGTGGTGTCCTCGGTGATGTTTCCGCCGCACGCGTAGTAAATGCGAACGGAATGCTCATCCGACCAATCGCCGTCGAGTGTCTCCGTCATGGCCTTGACTCGGAATGTGAACACCCCGCCCTCGGTCAATTCGGGAACAAGCGAGTACGCCGGTTCGGTCACGTCACCGACTTCGACTCCGTTCACTTCGACGCGATAAAAATCCGCGCCGACAACGGCGTCCCAGGTCGCATCAACGATAAGAAGCGAGCCGGTGACCGCGATATTTTCGGGCGCCGCAAAATAGGTGACGGCCGTTACGGAATCGCAGGCCGGTGATTCGTTCCCGGCCGCGTCGAGCGCGGTGACATGGAACGTATACTCGGTCGCGGCATTTAGGCCGGTCACGGTAAATTGAATCCGTTCCCCGACTGTATGCAGAAGCGGGTCGGCGACGCCGACCACTCCGTTTGCGTCATAGACACGATACGCCGTGACGTCCGTAAACTCCGCGGGCGGTGTCCAGGACAGGGTCGCCGTAGAAGAAGTGACCGAAATCAAGTCAAGGTCGGACGGGCCTTCCGGCGCCTCCGTATCAACAAAACTGACCGTCACTTGCGCAATCGCTTCGTTGCCTACATTGTCCGCCGCGTAGATCGTAAAGATGCCGTTTTCGGAAACCGTGAAGCTTGATCCGTCGAAAAGCGTGCCGCCGTCGACAAAGTAGTCCGCGGTTTGCTCGCCGGCCGCCCATTTGGTTGTGGCGACTCCGCTAAGATCGTCCGTAATGACCGTCGTGACCGTGTTCGTCTGTCCCCAGGTATCCTGAGGGGTCACTTCGATCGTCGGAGGCGTCGTGTCTTCCGCGACAGAAACGCGGACTTCATACGTCGTCACGGTCCCGTCCTCGGCGATAACGGTATATGTCACCGGTTCCGTAAAGTCGACCACGCTTTCATCGCTGGTCTGTAATATTCCGTCGACATACACGGCCGCGAAGTCCGAAACCTCGAAAATTGGGCATAGCTCCGCCACATCGGTCCCGAACGGAAGAGTGATCGAGATCACTTTTCCTTCCGGATCAATGTCCGCTTCGATGCCGTTGATGACAAACGAAGACAATAATCCTTCGTTTGAATATGTTCTTACGAATATTTCTTCACTCAACACGGAGAGGTTCCCCGAAGAGTCATAGGCTTGAACGCGAACGGAATAAACCGTTCCCGCTTCTAATCCGGTAATGGTATAGGCAGTACCCGTCGTAGAGGCGAAATACTCATCGTTTACGTAAATATGGTAACCCGATACCCCGACGTTATCGGTCGAAGGGCTCCAGGAAAGATCGATCGAAGTCGCGCTTGTCGCATCCCCCGAAAGATCCGAAGGTACGGAAGGCGCTTCCGAGTCTGGTGTAGGCGTGGGGGTTGGTGTTGCGGTAGGTTCCGGCGTTGCCGTAGGAGTAGGTTCCGGCGTCGCTGTCGGCTCAGGGGTTACCGTAGGAGTGGGCTCCGGCGTTGCCGTAGGCTCCGGTGTGGGCGTTGCCGTAGGTTCCGGGGTCGGAGTCGCGGTCGGTTCCGGGGTCGGCGTTGCCGTAGGCTCCGGTGTCGCTGTCGGCTCAGGGGTTACCGTAGGAGTGGGCTCCGGCGTAGCCGTCGGTTCCGGTGTCGGCGTAGCCGTCGGCTCCGGGGTTACGGTCGGAGTCGGAGTCGCCGTAGGTGTAGGCATGGGTGTAGCCGTCGGCGTTGGCGTCGGTTGGTTGCCATTTCCGTTTCCGTTCCCGTTCCCGTTTCCGTTTCCGTTGTTTCCGGAATTGCCGTTTCCGTTCCCGTTCCCGTTGTTGCCGTTGCCCTGTGCGGTGTTATAGTAATCGCTGAAGGCGATATTGGCTTCATCCGTGCCCTCAAAAGAGTTCGTTGCGGCGACGTATTTACCGGATACCGCGCGGACCAGGCCGCCGATAGCGTACGAGTCAAAATCGTCGATGAGGCCGGTCTTGCTCTCGATCAAACGAATACTGACCGGCATAATGACGGGCTTGGCGAACGTCACGTCATAAGTGGTCGCGCCGCCGGCCATCGTTCCGTCCACCGCGGTGACCGACAGGCACTCGACCTGCGGCACCGCTGACTGGACGCTTTGAACGATGCGGATAAAGTTTTGAGGGGTGGCGGTCTGGAATACGACCGGCTCGCTGAAGGTGATGCGCGCCGTCATTGAGTCGATGGCCTCCGCCTTGGTGATTTTCGCGTAAACGTCTGCGGTATAAGCGCGGGCGACGATTCCGTTGGGAGAATTGGCCTGAAGAATGTTGCCGTATGGATCGATTGCGCTCGTTTGGTTGAGCACTGCGAAACCGTCGTCCGGAACCATGTCCGAAGAAGTCGCTCCGGAAGAGGCGTCCGAGAAGACGACTTCACCGAAGCGCACGATAACGGAGGTCGAGTACAGTGTATCGTTCACGCTGATCGGGTTCTCGTACATGGGCGCATAGGACTCGTCCAGAAGTGCCGTCCAAGTCCCTCCGGCGGCGGTCTCGCTTAAGAAGATGTCCGTTCCGATTCGGACCGGCGCGGAGAAGGTAAGGCGCATCGTTTTCGAGAATTGGTTTATAAGTTCGGCCTTCTCGAGCAGGACCGGCTGAGCGATGGGCATGTCGGTGTCCGGGTCGGGCTCAAACGTCCGGGTCGGGATGTAGGAGGCGACCGCCAGGACGAAGGTTTCGCTGCCCGCGTACCGCTCGTAGACGGCGACGGATTCCGGCGTGGCGGCGTCGCCCGGCGTGCCGGTGCTGTACTCAAAGCTCGTATAGAGCGAGCGCCCGTCCGGGGAAACCAGTGTCGAGGTCAGGCGGTTGTCGTAGAGGGTCGGTCGACCCTGGAAAGCGATGTTGCAGGCGGTCGTCACCGGATACTCGAAAACGACCCGGTATGTCATTGCGCCGTCTTCGGTCTCGTCAATAGGGATGAGCTCGGTTGCCGGGTTCATCCAGATGAGCTCGCCGGAGTTTTCCATGCCCATATTAGTCGCATAGATATCCGCGTACGCGCGGTCCGAGGTGAATCGGACCGGCTCGGAGAAAGTGATGAGGAGGCTGTTCATATCGTCGGTTTGGATGTCGACGATGTGAAGGTAATTTCCCTCGTACGGGCATGCGGTGATGTCGCCCGAAGGGCCCTCGTCAAAGGCGCTTAAGAATACACCGGCCGGGTCGGAGATAAAGAGCTCGTTCAATCCGTTTGCGATCTTTACGGGGCTTGGGTCGAGAAGCTTGATGGTTCCTTGCGTCGGAATATTACCGTCAAAGGTAACAAGAACCCCGACGCCGTCGATTTCGTTGCAGGAAAGCGCCCGGATACCCTGTTCAAATGTGCCGTCGCCTTCCCATGCCGAATCGTCCGCCCAGATATAGTCTTGCGGGCGCTCCGTTCCGAAGTCGATGTCATAGTTAAAAAACAAAACCGCCTGATTAGGCGCCACCACCGTGCTGCCTAAGAGTAATAGGGGTATCTCGTATTCCGCTGCTGCCTTCCGGGTGCCAACGTCAACAGCCAGCGGCGTGCCGGATATTCCCTTGATGACTGAAATACTCTTGCTGTTTCCGCTGTTTTTCGAATTTGGGGAGGAAATATTCAGCATTCCGACCTGGGGAAGGTCCTTTTCGAAAAACAGGTCAAAAGCCATCGCGTATTCGCGTCCGCCGTAACTTTCCGGCGAGACTGCCGCGAAGCTGTTCGGCAGGGTCGACAGAAAAGTCTGCTCGTCCGAGTCCTCGTCGGTGACGAAGATGAAATCGGAGGGGTTTTCGCCGGTAAAACGAACCGGCTGATCGAAGACGATGCGTAGCGTCCTCTTTCCGCCGGTTATGGTATATGCGCTCACAAGTCTCGGAGCATCACTCTTCTTTAATCGTTGCTCCATCTCGGTTCTTGGTGCGAAGCTCAAGAACGTCGACTGAAGTAGCATGGACAGAGCAAGGGTTACGGATGAAAACCGAATGAAAAAAGAACGCATAAACATCTCCGAGGCCCCCCAAGATAAATGCAAGCATACCCAAATATAGTTGCCATTCTACCACGGACTCGTTCACTGCGCAACGTAATAATCAGAAAAATTCTAATAAATTGTTTGTTTTTACATCAATTGTCGTATAGTTACTGATTTTGTGCGCGAAAAAAGCACGATAATCAATCAAAAAGGAGTCCGTGTGGCTTTGATGGAGACATGCATTCGAGAGCGCCGAACGAAATTGGCAGTTCCCGATTCATCCGGGTTTTGTCGAATCCGTCTTGAGTCGGACGATTCGACCGTGTCGGTTGATTTCCGTGACAGGCGGAGTGTGGAAATATTGAACGCGATTTTTCGGGAGGTAGTATGCTTTCGACGAGAGCAGGCGGCGGCAGCAGAATGCCCTTACGGGATTTCGATGAGCACTCCGTTCCTGGAGTGGTTCGGGCTTGTGCTCGGAGATGTGTATACGGATCGGTTCGAGCCGGCAGAGTTTTTGAGCGAATCTGATTTGAAGCATGCCTTTGGACTTCGAATCATGCGCGCGTCTGCTTTGTCTCGCTTATGTCCGGGAAGGACGTACACAGGGGCTGACGGTTTGTCAGGTTCCGGAGAGGTTGCCGATTTCTCGGGCTCTCCGATAGTGGCCGATTTATCATACACCTCGGTCCGCAGTTCGGTTGAACTCGATCTTCTCCTCCCGCCACTTTGGCAAATCTCACGCTCACGCAAGCATGTTGATAGCATCCTCCCTTCCATAGACTGCAACTCATCCGGAGGCGAGCTATGCTTTCTAAGGAAGCTTCCTTCCGGCTTATGGCAAGGGAGAATTCTGAGCGCGAATGAATCTAAGGGGTTTCGGCAGATGGTGCCGTATTCAGGTGTCCGTGATCGAAGCCGGGGAATACGGGAGCATGAGGCAGAGCGTCAACGGCGCATGTTCATCAAGTAGCGGAGGTTAGAGCGTGTGGTGCGTTAAGCATAGGTGGTTTTACCGAGCGCCCATGAAGCGTTTCGCTTCTATAAAAGGAATATAACAAAAAACTTCCGGAATCATTTGACTCCGGAAGCTCTTGTATCTTGATTCATAAATGACTCGAATTACTTGATCTCGACCTCGGCGCCGGCTTCCTTGAGCTTGGCGGCAACGGTGTCGGCTTCTTCCTTGGAAACGTTCTCCTTGATCGGCTTCGGTGCTCCGTCAACCAGACCCTTGGACTCGGTAAGGCCCAGACCGGTGATCTCGCGAACTACCTTGATGACGGCGATTTTCGCTGCACCGGCGCTCTTCAGGATGACCGTGAACTCGGTCTGCTCGACCTCGGCTACAACGGCTTCTCCGCCGGCGGCAGGGGCTGCAACGGCAAGAGCGGCGGCGGATACGCCAAACGCATCCTCGATGCCCTTCTCAAGCTCAAAAAGCTCCATAACAGTTAGGGATTTCACTTCTTCAAGAATCTTCTCGATTTTTGTACTGGCCATTTCTTTCTTCCTCCATTGGTTTGCCGTGTTCCGGCTGATTTCTCTTATACTGATTACTCTTTGATTTCAGTTGCTTCTTCGACCTCTTGAGTCTTCTTTGCAGTTGACTTCGTGGTCTTCTTGGCGGCCTTAGGCTCTTCTGTCTTGGGCTCGGCTTTAGGCTCCGCTTTGGCCTTCGCCTTCGGTTCAGCCTTGGGTTCTGCTTTGGGCTTCGCTTTGGCTTCTACCTTAGGTTCTGCCTTCGCTTCTTCCTTGGTCTCCGCCTTGGGCTCAGCTTTCGCTTCTTCCTTGACCTCCGCTACAGGTTCTTCTTTGGCTTCTACCTTAGGTTCTGCCTTCGCTTCTTCCTTGGCTTCTTCCTTGGCTTCCGCTACGGGCTCGACCTTGGCTTCTTCCTTTGCTTCGACCTTCGGCTCCTCGGCCTTGGGTTCAGCCTTCTTTTCGACCTTGAAGTCGATCGGGCCTTCCTCCTGAACCTTCTCGGCGGCCGCCTTAAGCAGCATTGCGAGCTTGGTCATCGGGAACAATAGGCCGTAGGCGATTTGTCCGTAGAGAACTTCCTTGCCCGGAATCTTGGCGAGGATCTTGACTTCCTCGGCGGAAGCAACCTTCCCCTCGATAACGCCGCCCTTCAGGGTCAGCTTGTCAAACTTGTCCGCATACTTCTTCAGTATCTTTGCCGGAACAATTGCGTCTTCGGTCGAATAAGCGATCGCGGTCGGCCCTTTAAGGATGTCCTCGACTCCCTTGATGCCCAGCTCCTTGAAAACCAATCTTGCCGTCGTGTTCTTAATAACCTTATACGACACATTGTTCTTCCGAAGATCGGCACGCATTTCGGTGTCTGTGGATACCTTGAGGCCGCGCGCGTCCGCGAAAACGAACGACTGCGCTTTCTGATAGTCCGAAACGAGCTCGGTAACCATCTTCTTCTTTGCGTCAAGAATCTTTTGACTTGGCATTCGTGTGCACCTCCTTGTCCAGATATAAATACCCCTCGCGCTTTAAAGACACGAGGGGCAAACATTCATTCACTCTTGTGGAGTTTCCTGAAAGACCCACCTCGGCGGGACGAACGAATCGTTTGCGGCCCGAAGGCCTCCCGCTGTCTATGGCGTGGCTATTTATTCAATTGTTTCGTCTTTTCAAAACTTAAGGCCGTTGGACCTTACGTTCCGGCGGGACGAGCGCCATTACTGATCATCGGGCTTTGCGTTCCAAGTGCTTACTTGACAACGATTGCATTCACCCGGGCTTCCGCCTAGATCCTGGCCGAGTTCACCCGGATTCCGGGTCCCATCGTCGATGCGAGGGATACGTTCTTCAAGTACTGTCCCTTGGATGCCGAAGGCTTAGACTTGATGATGGCGTCCATGACGGTCTTGAAGTTCTCCTCAAGCTTCTCCTGTCCGAAGGAAACCTTTCCGATCGGGCAGTGGATGATGTTGGTCTTATCCAGACGATACTCAATCTTACCGGCCTTGATGTCATTGATCGCCCTGGCGACGTCCATGGTAACCGTTCCGGACTTCGGGTTCGGCATCAGGCCCTTCGGGCCCAAAACCTTACCGAGACGACCGAGCAGTCCCATCATATCGGGGGTCGCTACGATTACGTCAAAACCAAACCAGTTCTCCTTGGTGATCTTCTCGACCATGTCCTCGGCACCGACAAAATCTGCGCCGGCTTCCTTGGCTTCGTCGGCCTTCGGACCCTTCGCAATGACCAGAACGGTCTTCGTACGGCCCGTGCCGTGGGGAAGAACGACCGCGCCGCGAACCTGCTGGTCTGCGTGACGCGAGTCAACGCCGAGTCGTACGTGCAACTCGACCATCTCGTCAAACTTCGCTTTTCCCGTTTCCTGAACCAGACGGATTGCCTCCGAAGGATCATAGGAGACGGATCGATCGATGAGTTTAACAGCCTCCAGATATCTCTTGCCTCTTTTCATTACTCCACTCTCCTTGAAGACTTAGTCATCGGTTACGACGATGCCCATGCTGCGTGCGGTTCCGGCAACCATGCGAGCGCAAGACTCGACATCGGATGCGTTCGAGTCCTCCAGCTTGATCTGAGCAATCTTAATGCACTCGGAAAAAGGAATCTTAGCGACCTTCTCCCGGTTCGGTTTGCCCGACCCATGCTCGATGTTGCAAGCTTTCTTAAGCAGTACCGGTACCGGCGGAGTCTTCGTAATGAAAGAATAGGATCTGTCGGCATAAACCGTGATGACGACCGGAATAATCATTCCGACGTCCTTTGCCGTTCTCTCATTGAATTCCTTGACAAACTGCGGAATGTTCACGCTGTGTTGTCCAAGGGCTGGTCCTACCGGCGGCGCTGGCGTTGCTTTGCCTGCGGGTATCTGTAATTTGATATACCCTGTGACTTTCTTAGCCATTTTGGCCACCTCCCATATTTTTGCGGCGTCTTATCCCGGGCCGCTATATCTTCACGCCGTTTGCACGGCGGGATAAGCAATACTTAGGTTCTGATTACCTGCGCGAAATCAAGCTCGATCGGCGTCTCGCGTCCGAACATTGAAATGCGCACGCGAACGGAGTGCTTCTCGTGATTGATCGCTTCCACGATGCCGATGCAGTCCGAGAACGGACCGGATACCAGGCGAACCGAATCTCCGACGGAATAGTCGACGGTCGGGACCCAGTTGGACTCAAGGCCCATCATCATCAGCTCTTCATCGGAAAGCGGTACCGGCTTGTTGGAGCTCGGACCTACGAAACCGGTCACGCCGCGCGTATTGCGGACGATGTACCAGATCTCTTCCGTGTAGACCATCTTCACCAATACATAGCCGGGGTAGATCTTCTTCATGGCGACCTTTTTCTTGCCGTCCTTGACCTCGATCTGCTCCTCCATAGGAACCGAAACATCCTGGATCATCTCCTGGAGTCCGCGGTTCTCAATGACCGTCTCAAGTGTTGACTTCACTTTATTCTCGTAGCCGGAATACGTGTGGACAACATACCACTTGGCTTCCTTAGGCTGGATTTCTTCGGTCATTACTTCGCGCTCCTGTAAACATAGGCTTGCTAATAATCTTCCGGCCGCCCTGCGGCCACGGTCGTCTTATTGAGCGGCCGTTGTGGCTTCTGTTTCTACAACAATTGTTACTTCCGTATTCTCGGCGGTCCCATCGGCTACTGCGGTCGTCTCTCCGGTCACGGGAAGAATCGTCGTCTCGGCGGTTTCCGTCTTCTGGTCATAGAAGCCGATTTCATCCAAGGCAAATTTGGCTCCCTCAGAGATTGAAGTCAGCAGAATCGCCGCGAACGCGATAACGACCAGAACAATCACAGATGTCTGAATCAGCTTCTCGCGAGTCGGCCAGATTACACGCTTCAACTCCTGGCGAACATTCATAAATCCTGTCCCGATTCGCTTGAAAAAGTTGATAAAACCTTTTCCGAAACGAACGAATCCGCTGTCCGTCGTGTTACTCGTCTTCTTCGTGCTCATGCGTAATAACCCTCTCCGAAACGACACCGGACGGCGTCGATTACTTGGTTTCCTTGTGTGCGGTGTGCTTACGGCAGAAACGGCAGTACTTCTTCAGCTCCAGCCGGTCCGGGTCGTTCTTCTTGTTCTTGTACGTCTGATAATTTCTCCGCTTGCAATCCTCGCAAGCCAGTGTGAGCTTGTCCCGTACCCCTGCCTTGGTTGCCATGAAAAACACCTCCAAAATCAGCATCCTCGGATGCTTTGTTGCGCATAAAAAATAGACCGAAACGGCGATAGCAAACGGAATTCTACCATATATAGCTCATAGTGTCAAACAAAACGGCCTTGTTTTTCGATAAAAACGACATTTATTTCGATATATCGCGCGTACGGAATTCCGGCGCGGGTTAAGCGGCGCGGGGAAGCGTTACCTCCGGCTCCGCAGTTCGTCGTAAATATCGTCCGGTGTGATGCCCTTTTCGGCCATCAGGACCATCAGGTGGTACTGCAAATCCGCAATCTCGTAAACGATATCCTTCTTCTCTCCGTTCAGAGCCGATATGACGACCTCGATCGCTTCCTCGCCGAACTTCTTGCAAATCTTCTCCAAGCCCTTGGAAAAAAGGTAGTTCGTGTAGGACCCTTCCGCCGGGTTGGTGCGGCGGTCCATAATCACTCCGTAAAGTTCCCGGATGATACTCTCTTTGTCTTGCGTCATTTGGTTTCCTCCGAATCTGTAAGCGGAACCGTTTCGTCTGTAAGAATGTCGTCGAGCTCGGTATAGAAACAACTCCGGTTGCCGGTGTGGCACGCCGCACCCTTCTGGTCGATAAAGAATAGCAGAGAATCGCGGTCACAGTCAATACGGACCGACCGGAAGGTCTGCGTGTTGCCGGAGGTCTCGCCCTTCTTCCAGAGGCATTCCCGGCTTCTCGAAAAATAATGCATCTGCCCCGTCTCCAGCGTCCGGTCAAAGGCCTCATAGTCCATGTACGCGAGCATCAGCACGTCGCCGCCGGAAGCGTCAACAGTAATTGCGGGAACCAGCCCCAAAGCGTCCTTTTTCATTCTCTGCCACAGCGAGAGCGCGCGGCCGATCTTGCGGACGGGAATTCCCCGCTCGTCCAGGTAGTTCTTGAGCTTTTCGACCGATATCTCGCCGAAGTGAAAAAGGCTCGCGGCGAGTACCGCATCGGCCTTGCCCTCGACGATGCCGTCATAGAAGTGCTCATAGGTGCCGGCTCCGCCGGATGCGATGACCGGAACGCGAACCGCTTCGGCAATCATACGCGTGATGACATTATCGTAGCCGATTTTGGTGCCGTCCCGGTCCATGCTGGTCAAAAGAATCTCGCCGCAGCCCAGCTCTTCGACCTTCCGGGCCCATGCCACAGCGTCCAGGTCGGTCGACTGCGTGCCTCCGGCAATGACGACCTCGTAGCCGCTCGGAATTGAGTCGGTCGGAGGGACACTTCGCACGTCGATGGCGACGACGACGCATTGCGAACCGAATCGGGCGGCCGCGCGCGATACGAAGCCCGGGTCGCGAACCGCGGAGGAATTGAGTGAGATCTTGTCCGCCCCCGCGTTCAGGATCTCCCGGATATCCTCGACGGAACGGATGCCGCCGCCGACGGTAAAGGGGATGAAGATCTCTTCGGCGACGCGCTTTACCATATCGATCATCGTTCCTCGCCCTTCGAGGGTCGCGGAAATATCCAGGAACACCAGCTCGTCGGCACCGGAGATATTATAGACCTTCGCGATTTCCACCGGGTCTCCGGCGTCGCGCAGCGACACAAAATTTATGCCTTTGACGACTCGTCCGTCCTTTACATCGAGGCAAGGGATAATTCTTTTTGCAAGCATTCGGCTAACCTCACTTTTCCTTCATAGATTGCTTTTCCAACGATTACACCGGAGCACCCACTCGTGCGGATCTCGTCAATATCGGCCTCGGACCCGATTCCGCCCGACGCAATGACATTCAAGGCCGTGGCGGAAACCAGTTCCTCCGTTTGCTTTGTCGCAGGTCCGGTCATCATACCGTCTCGGGCAATATCGGTGAAAATCACCGTCTTGGCCCCGAGCTCCTGCATGGTCCTGGCAAAATCAACCGCCATCAGTCCGGATCCGGAAGTCCAGCCGTCCGCCGAGACCTCTTTGTCCCGCGCGTCAATGCCGATGGCGACATTGTCCGGGAAGCGCTTCAAGGCCTCTTCGGTGAATTCGCGGTCACGTATCGCCGACGTTCCGAGCACGCAGCGCGTGACGTCATAGACACTCAAGAGCTTATACAGGGTCCGCATGTTGCGGATGCCCCCGCCGGTCTGAATCGCCAAGCCGGTTTCCGACGCGATGCGCCGGATAATCTGCTGATTTTTAGGTCTTCCGGTGCGGGCCGCGTCCAGGTCGACGATATGGACCCAGGTGGCCCCCTTTTCGCGAAAATCGCGCGCAACCGCGACCGGGTCCTCCGAATAGACGGTAACCTGATCGTATTTTCCCTGAGCAAGGCGGACGCATTTCCCGTCCAAAAGGTCAATCGCCGGATAGATAATCATCGTGTCCTCCTCGCCCAGCGATTGAATGTCGAAAGTCCTACCTCGCCGCTCTTTTCAGGGTGAAACTGCATCGCCAGCACGTTATCCCGCGACACCGCGCACGCGTATTCAATGCCGTAGCAGGCGGTCGCCGCGATGTCGGACGCGCGCTCCGGCGCGCAGTAGTAGGAGTGTACAAAGTACACATAGTCCCCTTTTCGAAAAACCGGGTCGGAGGCGGTCTCCAGGTTGTTCCAGCCGATCTGCGGAATCTTGAGTCCCGATTGGGCCGGAAAGCGCCGCACGACACCGGGCAAGACACCGAGACCCTTTACTTCCTCGCCGCTTTCCTCCGATTTCTCGAAAAGCAACTGCATCCCGAGGCAAACGCCCAGGAAGGGTGCGCCGGATGCGATGTACTCCCGGACGGCCGTGTCCAGCCGTGTTCTCCGGAGCGCTTCCATTGCCGCGCCATAGGCTCCGACTCCCGGAAGAATAACGCCGGATGCCGAAAGCAAATCCCCCGGTTCTCCGGTAATCCGGCACGGGTACCCGATGTATTCGAGCGCCTTAATGACGGAGCCCAGATTCCCGAAGCCGTAATCGATGACCGCTATCATTTGATTTCCCTTCCGGTGATGACCGCTATCATTTGATTTCTCTTCCGGTCAGGATGCGGTACGCTTCGCGGTATTTCCCGGCGGTCGCCGCAATGATCTCCTCGGGAAGCTTCGGAGCCGGATCGGTCTTATCCCAGTCCAGTGTCTCAAGATACTCTCTGAGATACTGCTTGTCAAAGCTTTTCTGTGCTCTGCCCGGCTCGTAATCCCGGACATCCCAGAATCGGGACGAGTCCGGTGTAAACATCTCATCGGCGACGATTAAGCGACCGTCGGTTTTGCCGAACTCCAGCTTCGTGTCCGCCAGAATCAAGCCTCTCTCCAAGGCATACGCAGCGGCCTTACTGTACAGAGCCAGAGAGGCGTCCGCGACGGCCCGGGCATCCGCTTCTCCTAAGATCCGCTCTGTCTCCTCCATCGTGATGTTGATGTCGTGACCCGATTCCGCCTTCGTGGACGGAGAAAACATCGGCTCGGGGAGCCGGTCGGCCTGCTTCAAGCCCTTCGGCATCCGAATGCCGCTGATCGTGCCTTTTTCGCGGTATTCTTTGAGCGCAGAGCCCTCGAGGTACCCTCGAACGATACACTCGACGGGCAGCATCTCGGCTTTCTTGACCCGCATGGACCGGCCGTCCAGTTTGTCGGCATAAGCCGAAAGGCCCTTCGGATAAACGGAGGGATTTGTAGAAAGTACATGGTTTTGCATAATGTCCCGGGTCATATTGAACCAGAACGCCGACAGGCTGTTGAGGACGACGCCTTTCCCGGGAATTTTTTCATTGAAAACGACGTCGAACGCCGAGATACGGTCCGATACAACGATGAGCAGGGAATCGCCCAAATCGTATATGTCCCGAACCTTTCCCTTAAAAAGCAACGGGATTCCGGGGAATTCAGATTCGCTAAAAAACTTCATATTTTCCTCCTATTCTTTGCCCGGGCGACGCCTTTGCCGAACCGGTATTTCCAAAAAACAATATACGGTGTCCGGGTTCATCCTCAAAAGGGATTCTTCACTGCGTCTACAGAACCCCTTTTGTGGAAGGAATCTCGTTTGCAGCATCCGGATCGATCGATGAGGCCTCTTTTAAAGCCCGCGCGAACGCCTTAAACATCGCCTCAATCTTGTGGTGATCGTTGCCGCCGTAGTCGCATCGAAGGTGCAGTGTCAGTCCCGCTGCAAACGCCAGCGCCCGGAAGAATTCCTGAGCGAGCTCCGTGTCAAAATCGCCGACCCGATCGCTTGCGTACTTTGCGTCAAACACGATAAACGGTCTGCCGGAAATATCGAGCGCACAGGTCGCCAAGGCCTCGTCCATCGGGATGACGGCGTAGCCGTAACGTCGGATACCCTTCTTGTCGCCCAATGCCTCCGCCAAAGCCTTCCCGATCACAATTCCGATATCCTCCACGGTGTGGTGTCCGTCGACCCGTAAGTCTCCCTTAGCCTTTACCGTCAGGCTCAACCCGCCATGACGCGCCAGGAGCTCCAGCATGTGGTCAAAAAAGCCGATTCCCGTATCCGGAGTCACTTCTTCCGAGCGTCCGAGCGTCAGCTTGACTTCAATATCGGTCTCGCGGGTCTTACGGCTCAAAGCCGCTGATCTTTCCTTCGCCTCGCAGGAATTACGGCTTAAAGCCGCTGATCTTTCCTTCGCCTCGCAGGAATTACGGCTCAAAGCCGCTGATCTTTCCTTTGTGCTCTCACTCATCTTTATTACGCCCTCCGTTACCGTCCGCACAATTCGCGGACAGCCTCTATGAGTATCGTCATTTGCTCATCGGTGCCGACGGATATTCTAAGGTACTCCTCGATCCGCGGCTTACTGAAATACCTTATCAGTATACCTTTATTTTTTAATTTGTTGTACAGTTCCGGGGCAGTCAATCCCTCCGGCCGCACGAAAAGAAAATTTGCCGCGGACTCCGGCACGGTAAAGCCCATCTCGAGAAAAGCGCCTCGCGACCGCTCCCGCGTCGCAACAATTTTTCTTACATTATCTTCATACCAGGCGCGGTCCCGGACCGCCGCCTCGGCGACCTTCTGGGCAAGCGTATCCACCGGGTATGAGTTAAAAGAGTCCCGTATCCGCTGAATGCCCTCAATCAGCTCTTCGGAGGCAATAGCGAATCCCAATCGAAGCCCCGCCAGCGAGTGTGATTTGGAAAGCGTTCCGATAATCAGAAGGTTCGGGTATTCATCCAGGAGTCCGACGCAGGACTGCCCACCGAAGCAAACATATGCCTCGTCAATCAGGACGACCCGGTCCGGGTTGGCATCCAGAATTCTCCGGATGGAGTGATCCGGCAGGGCGATCCCCGTCGGAGCGTTCGGGTTGGCGATTGCAACGCCGCCCTCCTGAGTCAGATAATCCTCGGGCGCAATCGAGAAATCGGAGCGCAACGGAATTTTCCGCAAGGGAATATCGAAGAGGTCGGCGTACACCGGGTAGAAGCTATAGGATATGTCCGGCGCCAGAAGCGGCGGTGCATCCGGCCCGCTCTCGAAAAACGCCCGGAACGCAAACGCCAGCACCTCATCGGAGCCGTTCCCGCAGAAAATCTGAGATGGCCGCACACCGAAAAACTCCGCAAACGCATCTCTTAAAGCCGTGCACGACGTGTCGGGATAAAGCCGCAGCCGCTCCTCGTCAAACGTCTTCAAGAGCTTCCCGATGCTCGGCGAGGGCGGGTAAGGGTTCTCGTTCGTGTTAAGCTTTATGACCTTCTGTCCTTCCCGCGGCTGCTCTCCGGCAACGTACGGCTCGATTCCGCTGGTCTTGCTGTTCCAATATCGGCTCATTGTATTTCTCCCGCTGTTCTAAGTTCTCGAAGTGCGGACGGACCGCCTGCTCGTTTGAATTGCCTGCATGTGTGGACGGTCCGCCCTTTATTTCTTAGCTTCCGAATCGTACCCGGACCGTCTGCGCGTGTATCATCGCTACCGCCGCTCCTATTCCTCAAATCGTACCCGGACCGCCCGGGCATGTGCGGACAATCCTTCCGCGTCGGCAAACGCGGCGATGTCTCGATAGCACTCCCGGAGCGCCTCTTTATCGTACCTTAAAATACTCGTTCTTTTTAAGAAGTCTCCGGTCGAAAGCGGCGAGAAAAATCTCGCGGTCCCCGACGTCGGAAGAGTGTGGTTCGGCCCGGCATAGTAGTCTCCGAGCGGCTCGGGCGTATAATTTCCGACAAAGATTGCGCCTGCGTTATTGATCATCGGGATATATTCGTCCGGATTTTCTACGCATATTTCCAGGTGCTCGGGCGCCAGCTCTTCGGAAAAGGCGATGGCGGTCTTCATGTCATCCACCAGGAGCACCGCGCAGTAGTCCTTTAGGGAGGCCTCGAGGATTTCCCTTCGATCCGACTGCTCGGAACGGCGGTCGACTGCGTCCATAATTTCTTTCGCGAGCTTCTCGCTCGTCGTCAGTGTAATCGCCGACGCCAGTTTATCGTGCTCGGCCTGAGAGAGCATGTCCGCGGCGACGAATTCGGGGTTGGCCGATTCGTCGGCCAATATCAGGATCTCGCTGGGACCGGCAAACATGTCAATGTCGACCTGCCCGTAGACCAGGCGCTTTGCCGTATTCACGTAAATGTTGCCCGGCCCGCAGATTTTATCGACGCGCGGAATTTCCAGCGTGCCGCAGGCCATCGCGCCGATGGCCTGCGCGCCGCCGACCCGGTAGATCTCGTCGGCGCCCGCGATGCGGGCGGCGGCGAGGATGACGGGGTCGACAGTGCCGTCGGCGCGCGGCGGCGTGCAAAGCACGACGCGCGGCACGCCCGCGACCTTGGCGGGAATGACATCCATCATGACCGTGGACGGCAGTGGTGCCGTTCCGCCGGGAACATAGACACCGGCGACGAAAAGGGGCCGCACGATCATGCCGACCTCGGCGCCCGGCCCGTTTGAAATCGTGTAGCCGGACTCCGTCTGCTTTTCGTGAAACAGCCGAACATTTTCAGCGGCCTTTGTCATAATCCGAATGAGATCGGGTTCGACGGATTCGTACGCACGGTCAATTTCTTCCTCCGTTACGCGGAAGCCACCGGGCGCGATTGCCACTTTGTCAAACTTCAGCGTATACTCGCGCACCGCATCGTCGCCGCGCTTACGGATATTTTCGAGCACCTCGTTGACCGTAACCATAATCGGCCCCAGCTCCATCTTGCCGCGCATACCGAGTTCCTCGCAGATGGAGACCAGATTCTTTGCGTCTGCCTTTAAGAATTTACATCTCATTGCTGTTGCCCCCGTTCCTATTTATCTTTTCCCAGCTGTGCGCGAATCGCGTCCAGCATGGGCATAATTTCACCTGATTTCATCTTCATCGCCACGCGATTCACGACGAGTCGAGCCGAGATATCCGCGATGACTTCCAGAACATCCAGACCATTCTCGCGCAAGGTCCTTCCGGATTCTACTATATCGACGATAACCTCGGCAAGACCGACCAGCGGCGCCAATTCGACGGAACCGTTGAGTTTAATGATCTCGACACTCTCGCGCTTGGTCTTTTCAAAATACGTCCGTGTAATATTCGGATATTTGGTAGCGACGCGCTTATTGGGGATGCGGTTCAGGTTGCCCTTTAGCCTTTCCGGTCCGCAGACGCACATCCGGCATGCTCCGAAGCCCAGGTCAATCACTTCGTAGAGCTGGCGGTTCTCCTCCATTAAAGTGTCTTTGCCCACCACTCCGATGTCCGCGGCGCCGTACTCCACATAAGTCGGCACGTCGGCCGGTTTAGCCATGATGAACCGCAGTCCCGCCTCGGCGTCTTCCAGAATCAGTTTTCTTGACTCTTCTTTCGCCATGGAGCAATCGTACCCGGCGGCCTCCAGGAGTAATAGCGTCTGGTCCGCGAGACGCCCTTTTGAAAGTGCAATCGTAATCATTTCTCTTCCGTCTCCCCTTCGCTGCAGCAGCAGTCATCTTCTTTAATATAGATGACCTGCTCAATGCCGTTACTTTTCGCGTAATCGTTCAATTCGTTCTCATCCTTGCCCGCGCAGTCGACGATGACCTTCATCTTCTTCTTTCTAAGCTCCCGGGCAGCCTGGATGGCCTTTTTACGAAGGCCCGGCTCGGCATCGTATCCGATGATGACATCCGTCGATCTGCGCTCCCTGGACCATTCCTGGCGGTGCAGGGCAGTGATGCACAGCGTGATCCCGATCGAAAAGCCGACCGCCGGCACATCGCGCCCGAAAACCGACACCACCCGGTCATACCGGCCTCCGGAGATGATCGGGAATCCGACCTCCCGGGTGAAGCCCTTAAAAATCATGCCCGTATAATAGTCGAGGCTCCGGAGCATACCCAGGTCCAGCGAAATATACTTGAGGTATCCGTAGTCGGCAAGTGTTTCCAGGATCTCCCGCAAATTAGAAAGCGCGGCCTTCGCCCGGGTGCCCTCCACCCGTTTTTCGAGAAAATCAATCGTATCATACGTCCCGAAAAGCGTCGGAATCATCAGTAACGTCTTCTTGTTCTCCGGGGAAAGACTCATGCGGTCCGCCATTTTTTCGAGCATGACCGAGTCCTTCCGGTCGACCAGCTTGGACAATAGGTCCGCATCCTCTTCACCGATGCCCCATTCCTCCATCAATCCCAGGAAGAAGTCCACCTGGCCGACTGCGACCTGCAAATCCGTCAAACCGATTTCAAGTGCCGCGGAAATCGACGTCGCGATGACCTCCGCATCGGCCTGCGCATTCGAGACACCCATCAGTTCGACGCCCGCCTGCGAAAACTCGCGCTGCTTCCCGCCGCCGGATTCCAGGAAACGATACATGTTTTCGATATAAGAAAGCCTGAGCGGCAACGGGTAATCTCGCAAGACCGTCGCGGCCAGCCGCGCCGCCGGCACCGTTCCGTCATAGCGGAGCACCAGTATCCGGCCCTCCTGATCGGTCAGCTTGTACATATTCTCCTGGGCGACGAAATTTCCGCCCGCATACACGTCGAAAAACTCAATCCCCGGCGTCTCAATCTCCTGATACCCCGACGCGTCAAACAAAGCTCTCAGCTTGCTTTCAATTCCGCGTTTCGTCGCGCAGACCTCCGGAAGCATATCGCTCACTCCGTCCGGTGTATGGAATCGGTAATTGCCCATGGGAACCCTCCCGTCTTTGTGGTGGTACAGCGCTTTGCGCTCGTATCACCCGGCCCTCTGTCGCTTTATCGCTTTACCTTAATAGAGCACTAAACTTTTTGTATTATAACGGACACCCGCGAGCTTGTCAACCCGGTGATGCGGCAATACATCTCAATATCTATTGATAATAATGATATTCGAAATTATTATTATTTTGGTGCATGAAAATTGTGTGACCGCCGGACTAAAATTGATCATGGACGCCGGGCGATAATTGACCAGGAAGAGCCGAAATAAAATTGACCACCCTCCCACACATGCCCTACAGTGTTGACTAACGACAGTTAACAATTGGAGGGTAAACATGAAGGAGAGTGGCACAGCTATTATGGTACGAGATCAAGTCAAATTGCAAGACAAGAGCATATCTCAAGTAGCTCGAGTGCTTGTGCCCGCGTAACATGTCCTTGTGCTGACGGAGTTGCCTGTCCGTCGT
>CAYGIB010000007.1:0-19716 GCA_964349735.1 uncultured Oscillospiraceae bacterium
ATGCTCCCTAATATGATCACGAAAAAAAACGGAAACGGCTCATTAGCAAATTCGTCTTGCCACGGCATCGGTACATTTTGCCCGAAAAAGCTCGATATCACGGTGGGAACCGATAACGCAATCGTGGCGGCCGCCAGTATTTTCATAATCAGGTTCATGTTATTGTTGATAATCGAAGCGTAGGCATCCATCGTTCCGTTTACGATTGAAGCATATATCTCGGCCATTTCGCGTGCTTGCTTATACTCGATGATGACGTCTTCAAGCAGGTCTTCATCTTCCTCGTACTGCTTCACGACCCTTCCGCGCATTAGTTTCTCGAGCACGGCTTCGTTCGACTTCAGGGATGTGGAAAAATATACGAGTGACTTGCCCAAATCGAGCAGTTTATATAGATCGGCGTTGCTGATCGACTTGGCCAAAGCCCGCTCCGATGCCTCCAGTGATTTGTCCATATACCGCAACAGCTTCAAATAATCCTTGGCTACCGCCAGAAGGATCTGAATGGCAAATCTCGTCCGGTAGTTTACGATGAAATCACGTACGCGGCTTTCAATAAAGGTATCGAGAATGTTTGTATTGCGAAGCGAAACGGTCAACAGCTGCTTATGGGTAATAATAATACCCAGAGGAGCCGTCTCGTAATGGATAACCGAATCATCCTTTCTTGTGCATGGGATGTCGATAATAATCAACACGTCGCCTGTATCTTCGTCCAGGTCGATTCTCGGTCTCTCCTCTTCGTCCAAAGGATACCGCAGGAACTCCGGGGGCACATGGATGGTGTCCTCGACCAGCTTTATCTCTTCTTCGGTGGGAGCGTACATGTTGATCCAACAATCATCTTGGATCGCTTCGACGCGTTCAAGATGATTCACCATTTTCTCTTTGCCTTTAACGGTTTGCTTGGTAACAAAAAATTCAATCATATTGCTCCCTCCTTTCACCGGATCTTTTTGCGTTATATCTGCGCAAAAAATCGATGCAAGTGGCTCATCATTCTTGCATCGTATATCTTATCCATTCTACCACTGGGCGAAAAAGGAATAAAGCCCTCTGGGGAAAAATCACCGGGTTGGTATTTACTAACCTTTCGAATCGAAATCTTTATATCTTTATTGTCCTTCTATTCTAAACCAGGCCGATACAAAATTATTGTCCCGTGGACCCGAATCCACCCTTACGATCGGTTCCGATGCCTTCTAACGTATCGACCGGTATGAAAGTAACGTGTTCAACTTTTGCGCATACCATTTGGGCAATCCGGTCCCCTTTTCGAATGATGTAAATCCCCTTTGGATTTCCCTTGGATGTTACGGAATGGATTTGCTCGTCGGGCGAGTCCCATCCTTCAGGGCTGGCATTATGCATGATGATTTTCACCTCGTCACGAAAACCCGCATCAATGGTGCCCGGACTGTTTGGAATACGAAGCATGGTATTGAGTGACAGTCCGCTTCTCGGACGGATTTGTATCTCGTAACCCTCGGGAATGGCTAAAGCGACTCCGGTCGGTACTGCAACAGTATGTCCCGGAGGGATGATTACTTCCTCAGCGGCGTACACATCCATACCGGCATCGTTATCGTGAGCGTAGGCAGGCATAATTGCGTCCGAATTTAGTTGCCTGATGTGAATATGTTGAGACATTTCCATCCTCCGTTTGTTCAATGGCGTATTAGAGTGGTTTTCTGACGGCCGACACTATATCGAAAATCCGATTCGCCGGTTCCGTCAATATGCGTACTGTTTGAATCATATCAATTTTCATCGTTTTCAACAAATCGACGGTCTCCCGGGTCCGGATATGCCGTCTCGGCCCGAAAAGCTCCGAAACACAGAACTCGGGATGCAATAAAATGAAGCAAGGTTCCGACTCCCGCTTCTTTTCCGAGGAATGCTTCGTCTGAAGCATCACCAGAGGATGATCTTTACACGCGACGCATCCCTCGATGTTATTTCCGAGCGGGCAAAACATCGACTGCATCCATTCAATCGGCCCGTAACGGTATATAAACAGTGTGGACTTCTCCGCAAAGGATTTTGCCTTAGATATGACCTGAATCAAATCCTCATTTGTTAATTCTTCGGATAAATAGAACCCTGCCGGTTGATTATGACCGACTTCGATCAAAGCGGCTGAATTGTGGATGTTCGCCTGGTTCGAGAGGATAAAAGGAAAATTACCGGAGAAGCGATCGGATGTGATGATGCCGCGAAAGGATTCCGGAAATCGCTCCGAAAAGGACCGGATCGTCGAGTCGACCCAATCCGATTGCGGGTCTGCGCATGATCCGGGGACTCGAATATAGATTCCGGCTTTGCTGTTCACCCGGATGAGCTTTTCGACTCGTTTCAAACAATCATCCTGAGCGATATCGTATACCGAAAAAATACAGTACTCCGAATCCGCGAAGATCGGTTCCGGGCTTAAGGCTAAACTCAAATACTCTACAGCTACAGCAGGTGATGTCTCGAACGATGACTCGGTCGATAAGATTTTACTCTCGACTACCGGTTCTTGAAAGCCGGCGGAACTCTCGGATTCCGGTTTTTCTAAATGAATCGGCATCCCGGATTCGCTGATTATTCTCATGCGGGAAGATTGTATGTCCTGTTCAATTCGGTTCAACATATCTCTTCTGATCGAATTAACAAACGACACCGGGACCCGAAGGTCAATGTCATCCGGGAGCGTTATGCAACCTACACGAAACGGTGTGTCACCGCTGCGCGAGAGCTGAGCTTCGACACGATCCTTTTCTAAAATCGATCCTGAATACGGGTCCGGTAAATCGTAAAGACTAGAAGAGCGATACGATTGCCCGAAAAGGTCTTCGACAAAAACAGATGCCTTAATCCGATGCTCGTTATCTCGATCCTTTTCGATTCGGAGGGTAACGGGAGTCTTATTTCCTTCACACTTCTCGTCGAAAAGCCCGTCCGGGTCATCCGCACGGGTGCAATAAACGCTCATACCCGGCTTCAATCGGGACAGAGAATCGGGATGCAGCCCCTTTATTGAGTAACTGCCGTTTTCAAAGGACACCTTGCCTATCGGGAAACTTGCTTCTTCCCGGCTGTTCGCCCTTATCGATAAAATATCTTTCGGCTTCGGGAGAAATGATTCAATTGCGGCGATATCCATCGTGCCGCTTCTCGGGCATATCTTGCGAATTTCTCCGATATTCACCCCGAATTTTCCGGAGAAATTGCCGGCCGGCAGTGTGAATCGCTTTTGCGCCATATAACCCGCCGTAAAGGACCCGCCGCGGTTAAAAGCAAGCAATAAAGCGGCCGTCATACGATCCGTGCTTTCCGGCGTACATTCCGCACCTGAAGAAAGAATATCGATAAGATTGCGGTAAACGCGAACAACGATTTTCACATAATCGGGATCCTTCATTCTGCCTTCGATTTTTAAGGAATGAACATTCGATCGAATGAGTTCTCCGAGATGCGTTAAAGCGGATTGATCCCGCAGCGAAAATATTCTACCCGTCCGCAGCACGGAACCGTCCGACCCAATCAAAGAATACTCTTCACGGCATGGTTGAGCACAACGCCCGCGGTTTCCGCTCCTTTCTCCGGAACCGTTCATCGCACTGAATAAGCACAGACCCGAAAAGGAGTTGCATAATGCTCCGTGTATGAATACCTCGGTCTCGACTCCAACCTTTTCGCCGGCTTTTACACGCGCTCGAATCTGGTCGATACTCAACTCTCTCGGTAGAATAACCCTGGAAATACCTACATTCTTAGCCTGTTCATAAGCATCCGCCCGATACAGGTTCATCTGCGTGCTTGCATGAACGGGCAATCGGGGGAAACGCTCGCGAATTCGTTTCAGAAGTCCGATATCCTGGACAATAACCGCATGAATCCCCATCTCGTAAGCGGACGCAATCAGATCGGAAGCGACCGGTAACTCTTCATCTCGAAGCAATGTATTCATTGTCAGATAGATACGGACACCACGGGGATAGCAGTATCGAATCGATTTTTCGAGATCTGTCAGACTCAAGTTCTCGGCCCGCGCTCGGGCGTTCCACGTACCTACTCCCAGATAGATGGCGTCCGCACCGGACTGCACGGCAGCATACACGGAAAGAAGCGATCCGGCCGGGGCGAGCAGTTCAGGGGTACTCATCCCGCTCCTCCGTTTCGGATCGAATCAAGAGGTCTTCCAATGGAAGCCGAAACTCTTCATCCTCCGCGAAGACTGCCTTATCTTCATCGTCCTGTGCGTGGACGAGATCTTTCAGGCGAAGCACTTCTTTCTTGAGCTCCCAGTTGATTTCTCTTTGCTTCAGATAGTCGTCTTTTGCCGTATCCAGATGAATCAATATCTCTTCGATTCTTGTGTCACGCTCCAGCCTCATTTGCTCGGATCGGTTTAGCTGATCGACCGCATTAACCACTGCAAGCGTCAGAACATTTGTCATTGCCATTCCCGGATTGTCCTCGCGAATAAAATCGACGATTCGGTTGGCTTTCTCGGCAACCGCTCGTATGTAAGCTTCGCCTTCATGATCCGGAGCGGAAAGCATATGCTGCATGCCGCCGATATGAACGATTACTTTCACTTGCTTGGGCGGTTCCTGCTCGGGAGAAGTTGACACCGCCTTTGCCTTATATCTTTGGTCATACGAAATAATATCCAAGGTGTGCTCCTCGGCCGGCGCTTCCGGCTGATTATTCCGACCGCCGGTCAGCGTTGAGTATTTCTTAAATAGATTCCCCGAATTGCTGCGATACTCCATATACTTACCCCAAAATATCGATCCGATGCTTTCATTTTATCATGAGTCAGATGCAAGTTGCCGATATAATGCGAGGAATTCGTCCGGCGTCAGGGTCTCGGCGCGGCAATTCTCCGCAAGATGCCTGCCAGCCAGAAAATTCTTAATGCGTTGAACGTCATCGGAGTACTTCAAGCTTTGATGCAGTGCATTGAGAAGAGTTTTTCTTCTGGCGGCTGTCGCATCGCGAACAAATGACACGAACCCCGAAGGAATCGGTGCGCGGCCTTTTTCGCGCGAAAAACGAATCACGGCCGAGCTTGTGTGCGGCGATGGGAAAAAGTGATTCGGAGAAACAGTAAAGAGCTTCTCCTTTTTTCCGAAGGCGGAAGTGATCACAGAAAGGACACCGTAGGCCTTGTCGGACGGCTGTGCGAAAATTCGATCGCACGCATCCTCTTCCACCATAAATACCATGGTCGTCGAATCCGAAAAATCGGTTATTAATTTCGTGATAATCGGGGTGGTCAGGTTATACGGTAAATTCGATACCAAAACCTGAGGACGACCGATGCAATCGACAATCCGGTCGGTGTGAAGTTTAAGGTAATCGGCGCATATTACAGGACATTCAGTCGAATCGATTAATTGATCCTGCAAGCACGCGACAAGAATCGGATCAATCTCGATGGCGAGAAAACGCTCAGCCTTTTCACAGAGCTTCCGGGTCAAAGCACCGATGCCCGGACCGATTTCCAGTATAGAGTCATCCTTAGAACTTTCGGCTGCGGAGATGATTCGATCGCTGATTTCTTCACTGCACAGGAAGTTCTGACCCCACCTCTTCCGGGCGGTGATACCGTAACGATTACAAATTTCCGCCGCTTCTCTGCCGGTCATCCGAGGAAATACCGAACACCGGACTCGAAGAGCCGCTGGTCCTTGTTTCCGGGAATGTTCTTGCCGATGTATTTTCCATACCGTTCGTTGTGACCCATTTTGCCGTATATTCTGCCATTCAGACTCAGAATTCCTTCAATGGAGCAAGCAGATCCGTTCGGATTGTATGCGGTTTCCATCGAGGGATTGCCGAACTCATCGACGTAAACGGTTCCGACGGACCCGGTTCGGAACAAATCTTCCAGGGCTTCCTCTGTCGCGACAAATCTACCCTCGCCGTGTGAAACGGGTACGGAAAAAACATCTCCTTCGTTACAAAGGTTCAACCACGGAGAACGGGTCGAAACGACCCGCGTCGATACATAAACGGACTGATGGCGTCCGATCCGGTTAAACGTCAGAGTCGGGCTGTTCAACTTGGACTCTACGATATCGCCGTAAGGCAAAAGACCGACCTTTAAGAGCGCCTGAAATCCATTGCATATACCGAGCATCAGTCCGTCCCGCTTAAAAAGCAAATCGCGAACCGCCTCGGAGACATTCGGATTAGACAAAGCAGCGACGATGAATTTCGCGGATCCTTCCGGTTCGTCTCCGCCCGAGAATCCGCCGGGAAGCATTACTATTTGTGCGTTATTGATTTTATCGCGCATGGTAAGAAGAGATTCGCCGATATCCGACGCATTTCTATTGCGGATGACCATGACGTCCGCCGTGGCTCCGGCGATTTCAAATGCTCTCGCGGAGTCGTATTCGGTATTGGTTCCGGGAAAGACAGGGATGAAAACAGCGGGCTTAACATGCTTCTTAACGTTTGGCATTGCATATTCTTTATCCGGATCGATATTTGAGAACATACAATCGCTCTTTTCCCTCGTCCGTGTAGGGAAGATTGGCTCCAATGTGCCCTCATAGGCGGTCAATGCGTCACTCACTTCAATTGCGCAGTCTTTCCAGGAAATCGACCCTGAGTCGTTGGTTTTTCCAAGGAATCGGCCGCCGACTGACTCAATCTTCTCAACCGCATTTCCATCGCGCACCGAGACAATCACAGCGCCGAGTGTTCTCGAAAAGAGCGATTCCATGTTCCATGAATCATCAAAGTGGAATCCAAGCTTATTGCCAAAGCACATCTGCGCCACCCGACAGGCAACGCCCGCTTCGCGAACCACCGAAGCGGTGATGATTTGGCCGCGATCCCGCATCTGACCGATCGCTTTGAAGACGCGGATGACATGGTCCTTACGGTACATCGCGTTCGCAGAACGTGCCAGACGGATCAGGTATAGTTTCTCGCTCGGAGCGGAAAGAACAGCGGAAACTACGTTTTCCGCGGTTGTCACAGCTACCGCGAAAGAAACCAGTGTCGGCGGCACATGGATATCCATAAATGTGCCGGACATGCTGTCTTTGCCGCCGATTGCAGGCGTCGAATAATCGAGCTGTGCCCGAAAAGCGCCCAAAAGCGCCGCGGCGGGTTTGCCCCATGATTCTCGTGTGGTCAGTCGCTCAAAATACTCCTGAAAGGTCAGTCTCGCTGTAAACGGGTCGGCGCCGATAACGGCCAATTTAAGCAGGGAATCTACGACGGCGTGATACGCTCCGTGATATGGACTCCATTCCGAAAAATACGGATCAAACCCATAGGTCATTACAGAGACCGTGTTGGTATCTCCGGCTGCGACCGGTATCTTACATACCATTCCCTCCTCGGGAGAAGACTGATATTTGCCACCGTATGGCATGAATACGGTTCCGGCGCCGATGGTGGAATCAAACCGCTGAACCAGGCCTTTTTGCGAACAGGCCCGAATAGAAGAAAGACATTTCTTTAGTGAAGCGGCAAAATCATCCGCCTGTACGGTTGGGCGTACGGAATCGATGTACGTCTGATTCATATCCGGAGGAATAATCGTAACGGATGAATATGCCGGCGCTCCATGAGTGTCGATAAAGGAGCGGGGAAGGTCAACAATTACGCCGTTTCTCCATCTCATAACCATGTTCGGCTTCTCGGTAACCACTGCGACGCGAATCGCTTCCAGATTCTCCTTAGCAGCCTCCTCGAAAAAGCGCTCCTCATCGACTTTTTTAATGACGACGGCCATTCTCTCCTGAGATTCTGAAATTGCCAGCTCGGTTCCGTCCAATCCTTCGTATTTCTTGGGTACCGCATCCAGATTGATATCGATTCCGTCGGCCAGCTCACCAATGGCGACCGATACGCCGCCCGCTCCGAAGTCATTGCATCGAATAATCATCCGGGCAACCTCGGGCTTGCGGAAAAGCCTCTGGATTTTACGCTCGGTCGGCGGATTGCCCTTCTGAACCTCGGCACCGCACCGGACGACCGAATTCTCGTCGTGAGCCTTGGATGAACCCGTCGCTCCGCCGATTCCGTCTCTACCCGTTCTGCCGCCGATTAGTATAACAATATCGCCGTCCACCGGCCGTTCTCTTATTACATGACTCGCCGGGGCTGCGGCAATGACGGCACCGATTTCCATTCTTTTCGCGATATATCCCGGATGATAAATTTCCTCGACCAAACCGGTCGCCAATCCTATCTGGTTGCCGTATGAACTGTAACCGGCTGCTGCCGTGCGCACCAGCTTCTTCTGTGAGAGCTTGCCGGGCATGGTCTCTGAAATCGGGACCGTCGGGTCTCCGGCTCCGGTTACGCGCATCGCCTGATAGACATAGGAACGTCCGGATAACGGGTCGCGAATCGCTCCGCCCAAGCATGTAGCCGCTCCGCCGAACGGTTCAATCTCGGTCGGGTGGTTGTGCGTCTCGTTCTTGAACATTAAAAGATAGTCTTCGGGCTCACCATCGACATTTACGCGGATGCGAATCGAGCACGCATTGATTTCTTCCGACTCGTCGAGGTCAGTGAGCTTATCTTCCGCACGCAAGTGCTTCATGGCAATCGTCGCCATATCCATGAGACAAACCGGCTTGTTCACCGCATTCGCTCCGTAGACCTTTTCGCGGCTGTCTATATAATCCTGAAACGCCGCGGAGATTTCTGCGGACATTTCCGAGTCGCCCTCAATAGAGACGTCCTCAAGCTTGGTTAGAAAAGTAGTGTGCCGGCAATGGTCCGACCAATAGGTATCAAGCACACGAATCTCGGTCACCGTCGGGTCTCTTGATATACGCGAAAAGAAATTCCGAGTGAAAAGTAAATCGTCAAGCGACATCGCCAAGCCCATCTCATCCAGGAGCTCCTTCAACCGGGTCTCGGACATGCCACAGAATCCGGAGACAATCTTAATGTCTCCGGGCGGAGTTAAATTGTCCTCGAGCGAATCCGGCTTGGATAACGAGGCAGCCCGCGCCTCGACCGGGTTAATGAGGTAGCTGTTGATTTTCTCCTTTTGTTCATCCGTAAGGGAACCATAGAAGGCAAATAGCTTCGCGGTGCGCACCTTGGGCTGATCCTTTTGAGTGATAATTTGAATGCATTGTGCCGCTGAATCTGCTCGCTGGTCATACTGACCGGGCAGCGACTCGACTGCGAGAACATAACTGGCCGGTAAGAGGTCTATCGTTTCGTCGTAAACGTCATCGACCGGTGGCTCCGAAAACACTACGGTTCGGGCTTGCCGGTATTCGTCGTCGGAGATTCCGGAAACGTCATAGCGGTTGATAATGCGAACCTTTTCCAGTGTGGAAACGGCTAAATCCGACTCGATGTCCCGGAGAACCTGATCCGCTTCGATCGCAAACTCCGGTTTTTTTTCCGAATAAACCCGATAAACGATAGACCGACTCATGATCATTCCTCCGTATACTGGATTATTTTATGTCCCCGGACACAGTAAGCATCCATTCCGAATTTATTTTCAGAAAACGCTTCAATCCGTCTGCATCGAGTGACCCGTGACTCAGGCGCGCCTGGTCATAAAGATGAAGACAAAGCGTATGGAGTTTGTCCTTGTTCTCCGCGCTCTCTCGAAGAGCGGACAGACGTTCGATTAGGGGGTGATCCGAATTGAGGACGAGGTCCCTCTTTTCGGGGAACATGCTTTCCATGTCCTTATACGGATCTTCCTCACCCGACCTTCTCATCTTTTCAAACTGCTTGCGCATTTCCTGCATGCGCCTGGCTTCCTCGGTTTCCCGGAGGAAAACCGGAAGCTGATCAACACCCAAGCCGATGAGCGAAACATCCAGTGAGCGGTCCCCGGTAGCTTCGCGGAACAAGTCTCGCAGAGATTCTTGCTCGATGCTGGATCCGGCTTCTCCGGAAAGCTCGGCATCGACGCGCATGAAGCGGTTCTCAGGGATCTTGTATTCCATGAAAGAGATGAAATTCGGATCGAGTTCTTCATTTAAGACAACCACCTCATATCCCTTGCCCTTTGAGATGTCCACATACGCCGCTTGACGGTCCGGGTCACGAGTATAACGAATCGAGTCCTTCCCTTCAGTCAGCTCGCTATAAGTCTTTAATGCACCGTCGACTGTTTTGAACAACAATACATCTTTTGCCTTTTCGAAAAACTTCTCTTCCTTCATCATTCCGTACTTAACAAAGACACCGATGTCGGACCAATACGACTCATAAGACGTCCGATCGCTCTTGAAAAGCTCATTTAGCTTGTCGGAAACCTTCCGAATGATATGCGTGGAAAGTTTCTTCACGTATTCGTCCTGCTGCAGGGCTGAACGCGAGACGTTGAGCGGAAGATCCGAACAGTCCAGGCAACCCCTCAAAAGAAACAAGAAATCCGGAATGATTTCTTCTATGTTGTCCGCGACGAAAACCTTTTGATTATATATCTTGATTCTTCCCTCAAGCGACTGATAGACATTGTCCGTCTTGGGGAAGTAAAGAACGCCCTGAAGCTTAAACGGATAGTCCAGATTCAAGTGAATCCAGAAAAGCGGATCCTGCATATCGGTAAAGACGTCATGGTAGAAAGAGAGATACTCCTCTTCGGTGCAATCCTTCGGGGCCTTCGCCCACAAGGGCTCCCTTGGATTGATCCGTTCCGGCTCATACTCCGAGACGGTATATTCCTCGCCTTTCTCTCCGGCTTCCGCGAGCTTCTTGTTCTCGCGCTCGATCTTCGCTTTCTCCTCTTCGCGGTCAAAATAAAACAACGGATAAGGGATGAATGAACAGTATTTACGCAGAACGCTCCGGGTCTTATGAGCGTCGAAAATGTCCTTCGCTTCATCGGAAAGCCAGAGTGTGATTGTCGTGCCTCGCTCCTTGCGCTTCGAAGAAGCAATCGTATACTCCATTCCGTCTTCGGATTCCCATGAGACGGCCTTCTCCCCTTCAATAAAGGACTTCGTTTCGATTCTAATCTTATCGGCAACCATAAAGGCGGAATAAAACCCGAGCCCGAAGTGTCCGATAATCCCGCTGTCATCGGTGGCCTGCTCTTTATACTTTTCGACAAAGTCCATCGCACCCGAAAAGGCAATCTGGTTGATATACTTATCGATCTCTTCCGCGCTCATACCGATTCCGTTGTCGGAAAACGAAAGGGTCGCGTCTTCTTTCCTGTATTCGACATCGATCCGGAAAGAACTTTCAGTCACGTCGCCGGCTTCACCGAGATCGATGATCCTCTTCATCTTGGAAATCGCATCGGCAGCATTTGATACCAGCTCCCGGGCAAAAATGTCATGATCCGTATAGAGCCATTTTCGAATAATCGGGAAAATGTTCTCGGTCGTTACGGTTACTTTTCCTGAACGGGTAGTCATGTGATGCACCTCCACCTGTTTATATGATTGAAAATTACATTTCGTCGGGCATTGTTCTGGATTGAACGTATCGGTCCACAATCCGAAGATATGCCTCCGATATCCTCTTGAGGCGTGGATTGTCCGCCGAAAAGAAGCGCACATCATCAATGGATTGAATCGGAAGAATATCAAAAGGAGAGCTCGTGACAAAGACCGCAACATTCATCTGTTCTCCTGGGGTCTCATCTCTCATGGCGAGAATTTCATCCAAAGAGAATATCTTCTCCTCATATTTCAGATCCGCCTGTTCCAGCGCTCTCATGACGTATTTACGGGTAATTCCAATCAAAATCATCGACTCCGGCGGTGAATAAACCGTGTCCTTGTATAAAACGAAGAAGTTGGAGCGGCTTCCCTCGGTAATCCTCTCTGCCGAATCGCACAGGAGAACCTCATACGGCATGCCGAAAGGCGTCTCTTCTTGCATGCGTTCCGCGACTGCTTTCTTGTAATCGCCGCGAAAAACCTTAACCTGCGGCTCCAGGCGTTCCCACTTCAGTATCGCCGTCACGATGCCATTCTCTTGAAAACTCCTTTGGGGGTAAACAGCATCCGACAAATGAACCACCGACCGATCCGCGGTTAAAACGATTCGCAAATTACCGTTTAACGGCGCCGGTCCCGAATCGCGAATCAATTTCATCGCCTGCTCATATAATATCTCTGAATCAAAATCGAAGGCTTCCTTTGCTTGAACCGAGCGAAAAAGCCGCAGCATATGGTCCTCGAAAAAGACCATAACGCCACCGGTGAACCGAATTGATTCGTAGTAAATCGTTCGGTCCTCCGGTTTTAGAAGCGACCGTCCCAACTCAGATGAAAACATCACCTTTTCGCCGTTACAGAAACAGTAATCACCCTTGGGATGTTCAATAATGGGAAATGACATATGGCTCCTTGTCATGCAGAATCTTCATAATAATCCAACATCCACCGACAATACTTCCGGTAGCATGTAATGATTTTACCCTACCATTCCGAAAGCGTAAAGCGATTATCCTCTTCGCGAATGCACAAATATACAGACGAGAACTTCCCGCTTGTATTGTCCTTATTTGAATAATAAAATAATGGTGTTGACTCAAGCAAACTCATTTGCTACAATTCTCATAATTATACGCTCGTATTAATATTTATACATTGGAGGACAATATGGCTAAGGAAAAAATCTTGCTGGCATATTCCGGAGGACTGGACACCTCGATTATCATCCCCTGGCTGCTCGAACATTGCGATTGCGAGGTCATCGCCATGGCCGGAGAAGTCGGTATCGGTATAGATAGTGAGCATCTGATAAAGAAGGCTCTTGACTGCGGTGCATCCGCTTGCTTCGTTGAGGACATCAGTGAAGAGTTCATTACCGATTACATCTATCCGACCTTGAAGGCCGGTGCAATTTACGAAGGCAAGTACCTCTTGGGAACCTCCTTCGCACGCCCGGTAATCGCAAAAAGAATGGTTGAAATCGCCAAACGCGAGGGCTGTACGACGATAGCTCATGGCTGTACCGGTAAAGGAAACGACCAGGTCCGTTTCGAACTGACCGTGAAGGCCTTGGCTCCCGAGATGAAAATTATCGCTCCGTGGAGGATTTGGGATATCAAATCGCGTGACGAAGAAATCGATTACGCGGAAGCGCGTAACATCCCCGTACCGGTGACCAGGGAAACCAATTACTCAATGGACGAGAATCTGTGGCACCTTTCCCATGAAGGAATGGACCTGGAGAATCCGGGAAACGAGCCGGATTACAAGAAGATTTTGAAGCTGATGAAGTCGCCGGAAGAAGCGCCGGATCAACCGACCTACGTCACCGTTTCTTTTGAACAAGGCATTCCGAAGCGGATCGACGGCAAAGAATATGATCCCGTAAGTCTCTTGAAGAATCTGAACAAACTGGCCGGCGAAAACGGAGTCGGTATCGCCGACATGGTCGAGAACCGTCTGGTCGGAATGAAATCCAGGGGTGTTTACGAGACTCCCGGCGGAACGGTATTATATGCCGCTCATCGCGAGCTCGAGCTCCTGACCCTAGACCGTGACACGCTCCATTATAAAGATCTTGTCGCTCAACGCTTTGCGGAGCTTGTGTATTTCGGGCAATGGTTTCATCCGCTTCGCGAAGCCCTTTCGTCTTTTGTTGATAAGACGCAGACGACCGTTACCGGTGACGTACGAATGAAGCTGTACAAAGGAAATTGCATGCCTGCCGGAACCGCTTCCCCGTATTCACTATACGACGAAGCAATCGCCACCTTCTCCGCCGATGAAGTATACAATCAGGCCGATGCGACCGGTTTCATCAATTGCTTCGGCCTTCCGATGAAGGTGGTCGCTCAGATGAAAAAGAAAAACGGATTATTGGATTGAAACGAGGTGCAAAGTGGCCAAATTAATGTGGGCAGGACGATTCAAGAAGCCGTTGGACTCTTCGGTCAACGACTATAACTCCTCCCTGCCCTTTGACTCCAGGATGTACGAGGAAGACATTAAGGGAAGCATCGCACACTGTCATATGCTCAACAAACAAGGTCTGCTTTCCGATACGGACGCCGAGTCTATCAAAAAGGGGCTTATCAGTATTCGGAGCGACATTGAAAACAAGATTCTGACCTTCGAATCCGAAGCGGAAGACATCCATATGTTTATCGAGGAGGAACTCACTAAGCGGATCGGAGATGCCGGAAAGCGCCTCCACACAGCCCGCAGCCGGAATGACCAGGTTGCCTTGGATCAGCGTTTATACGCAATAAATCAAATCCGGACCATCCGTTCCTTGATTATGGATTTGCATGGTACGCTGATTGAGCGTGCAAGGGAACATCTAAACACCTACATGCCCGGATACACGCACCTTCAGCGTGCGCAGCCGATTACATTTGCGCATCATCTGAGCGCCTATATCAGTATGCTCGAACGCGACATCGGCCGAATTGACGATGCGATTCGAAGGACCCGTGTTTCTCCGCTGGGCTCGGGGTCTATGGCAGGTACCACATATCCGCTCGATCGCGAGTTTGTCGCCATGGAGCTGGGGCTGACCGGAGTTACACGGAACAGCATGGACGGGGTGGCCGACCGCGATTTTGCGGTCGAACTGGTAAGCGCTCTTGCGATTCTGATGATGCATCTTTCACGCTTTTCCGAAGATATCATCCTGTGGGCCAGTCAGGAATTCGGTTTTGTCGAGCTCGATGACGCATATTCAACCGGATCCTCCATTATGCCCCAGAAGAAGAATCCGGATGTCGCCGAACTGACGCGCGGCAAATCCGGGCGCGTTTTCGGAGACCTCGTCGCTCTATTGGTCGTTATGAAGGGACTCCCGATGACCTATAACAAGGATATGCAGGAAGTACAGGAATCGCTTTTTGATGCATTAGATACGCTCTGCGCTGTGCTTCCTCCGTTTACAGGTATGGTGCGTACCCTGAAGCTCAACAAAGAGCGAATGCTGGAAGCAGCAAAAGGCGGTTTCTCGAATGCAACCGACTTGGCGGATTATCTCGTCAGAAAGGGCCTCCCGTTTCGAGATGCACATGAGGTTTCCGGCCGGCTGGTCCGTTATGGCATCGAGCATTCAAAGGCTTTGGAAGACCTTGATCTCCATGTTTTCCTGTCCTTCTCAGAACTATTTGAGCATGATGTATACGAGGCCATAAGTATCAAAAATTGCGTGGACAACCGCAAAGTCATCGGCGCTCCCTCACCATCTGCTGTCGAGAAAGAGCTGAAACAGATGGAGAAGTTTCGCTGACATTGATCATTAATGAAGCTTGTTTATAATCGGGGGCTCTTTACTGACTCAAAAGGGAAAGCATCTATCGCTCGTTATCGTCGAATAGATCGCTTTCCTTTTTGATCCATTCAGCCGCCTCATCCTCGAGCCCGAGTGCTCGCAAAGCGTCAACCTTGCCGCGAATCGCATCCGGAAAATCATCCTCGATTTCAAGTGCTCGCTCATACCAAACCAACGCTTCTTCGGGCAGCGATTGAGAAAGCAATGCGTTACCCTTGGTGACCATCGCCCCGACATGCAGCGGATCTAATTCCAAAGCGCGATCCAGAAGGACATTGGATGTTTCATAATCACCCTTGAAATAATAAACCACACCCATGCTGCAAACCACATCCGCAAAATCCGGCGCGATATCCAATGCCTGTTCCAGCAGTCGTAAGCATTCATCGTCATTTCCGTTCATGTGCTCGACATACGCCAGCTCATTTAAAGCAATCGGGTTGTTGGGTTCAATCGATAAGGATCGCTTTAACCACTTCACCGCATCCTCAATGTTGTTTTCTCTAATCTCGAGCATGCCCAAAAGGACAAATGCAGCGGAGGAATACGGGTCGATGGAAAGACACTTCCTGCAGTATCTCCTGCACTCGTCAACGTACCCGGACATAAAATAGACATCGGCCAATTCTCGAAAAAGATCTGCGTTGCGGGGGGAAATTCGCGCCGCCTTTACCAGGCAATTCATTGCATCATATCCCTCGCCGACCATAACAAGTGCCTTGCTTCTCCCGCGCAGGGCATCCACGTTGTTCGGATCTAATTCAAGAGCACGATTAAACGCGGATACGGAGTCTTCGTATTGCTGATCATTAAGATACGAGAAAGCGAGCGCGATATGCCCTAAAGGGGAGTTCTCGTCACACGATGTGGCAATCAGGGCAGATTTCTGTGCTTCTTTGTATTTTTCTTCCATGTAATATAGGTTGGATTGAAAACAATGCGTTTCAAAGTCAGTCGGATTTATCTCAAGCAGTCGCTTGCATACGGTATGCGCCTCGTCGAGTTTCCCGGCACGCCTCAGATATCTGGCTTTCCACTTGATGAAATCGGTATTCTGCGGATGCCGTCCTGTTAATAGCGTCAACCATTCATATCCGGTCTTATAATCCTCTTCCGAGTCAAAATACGATAGCGCAATCAATTCATAAATAAACGGATTCGCGGAGATTTCTCCCGACAGGCATCGGGTTTCCCACTCCTCCGCGAGGATTATGATTTTTCCGGCAAGCTTCTGATCCATTAGTTTATAGAAACGTATCCGGTATTCGATTCTCTTCAGATATGCCTCAGAAATTCCTCTTTTCTTGCAGGCTCTCAAATCACGGGGAACGGACATCTTTTCTCGCGTCAAACTCGGCGTCATCTGTAAGAACGCATACAAACGAAAAACACGGCACCATTTGCGCGCGAGCACGACATCTAAACGGGAAAACGGATCGGTCGGAAGGCGTCCCGACTCGATTTTACGCACCGTCTCGTTGATTTTATCAATCAGATTCTCTTCTGTTTCCGAAAAGTTCTCGCTGTCTCTTAAGACGATAAACTCCTCTAATTGAAAGAGCAAGCGAAGCGTTAACGGAATTCGGACGGATCCCCCCGACTTCTTGGATGATCCCGTCTGCATATTTGAGTCTGTAGTCTTTATGTGAAATGCCCGGAGCAATGTCTCATCATCGGTTGCACTTCCCGTATTACCGTTTTGCAACCAGAATCTGTCTTCAGAAATCATTTCACCTGCTTTACGGGCAACCAAAAGAAAACCATAATACCTCGTCGTAATTAGCGCTTGAGGATACTCGGATGTTTCCGTGTTGTCAAATATAATCGAGTCGTAATCATATTCTGCGGCTAGGTGATCATGAATATCGTTAATCAATCGTAGCCTCGCTTCCTAGTTTCTCATACTGTGAATCGGTGCGGGTATTCTTCCCCCACGGTCAATAAATGCTTTGCAGGATGATGTGTTCACCTTCATAATCGGAGCGCGTCCGAGGAGTCCACCGAATTCGACCGAATCACCGACCGTTTTTCCGGGAACGGGTATGACCCGGACCGCGGTGGTCTTATTATTGAAGGTACCGATTGCCATCTCATCCGCAATCATGCCGGAAAGAATTTCCGGAGGCGTGTCACCCGGAACGGCAATCATATCCAGTCCGACCGAGCATACACAGGTCATCGCTTCAAGCTTTTCGATTGTTATTTTGCCGCGGCTTGCGACATCAATCATTCCTTCATCTTCGGATACCGGAATGAATGCACCGGAAAGCCCTCCGACAAAAGATGATGCCATCGTTCCGCCCTTCTTGACTGCGTCATTCAGCATGGCAAGAGCAGCGGTTGTACCCCAGGCTCCACAATCTTCAAGGCCGATTTCTTCCAGTATACGTGCGACCGAGTCCCCGACGGATGGTGTAGGTGCCAGTGACAGATCAATGATACCAAAGGGAACATTCAAACGTGCAGAGGCAATTTGTGCTACCAGCTCTCCAACGCGAGTAATCTTGAATGCCGACCGTTTTATTGTCTCCGCAACGATTCCGAGGTTCTCGCCCCGAACGGATTCAAGCGACGCCTTGATTACCCCCGGACCGGATATTCCGACATTAATGATACACTCCGCTTCGCCCACACCGTGAAACGCGCCTGCCATAAACGGATTGTCTTCCGGGGCATTCGCGAAAACGACGAGCTTTGCGCAACCGATTGCGTTCTTGTCTGCGGTGCGCTGCGCGGTATCTAAAATGATATAACCCATTTCCCGAACAGCGTCCATGTTTATTCCGGTTCTCGTTGAAGCGAGGTTTACACTGGAACACACCAGATCCGTCATTGCTAAGCTCTCCGGTATGGAAGAAAGCAAAATCCGGTCTGCGTCTGTTAATCCTTTGTGAACCAGCGCGGAAAATCCGCCGATAAAATCTACGCCGCATTCTCGCGCTGCACGATCCATGGTTTGCGCATAACATGCATAACTCACTTCATTCGAAGCGGCCGCAACGATCGAGATCGGAGTGACGGAAATCCGTTTATTGATAATCGGAATTCTATATTCTCGGCTGATGTCGTTGCAAACGCGAACCAGATTCGACGCGTATCGAGTAATCTTGTCGTATATTTTCGAGCATGCTTCCTTGGAATCGGACGACACACAGTCCAGAAGACTGATGCCCATGGTAACGGTGCGAACATCCAGGTGTTGCTCCTGAAACATCTTAATGGTTTCCAGAACTTCAAAATTAGTAATCACAGCGATTCCCTCATCGGCTATATCCTATGCATTGCATTAAACAGGTCCGTTTGCCAAATGCTGATGGAAAGGTGAATCTCTTTACCCAGCGCATTAAGCTCCTCTGATAAGTCCTTGATGTCGATATCTGCCTTTGAGAGATCGACCATCATAACCATTGTAAATATGTCTTCCAGAATTGTCTGGGTAATATCTTTAATATTGACATTATGCCGATACAAAAGATTGCTGATTCTGGCGATGATGCCGACAGCGTCGCTTCCGATTACCGTCATAACCGCTGTTTTCTGGTCTCCCGTCTCCATATGTCATTCTCCCTCTATCCTGTCGAGTTAACTTTCTATTATGTATATGCGTCCTGTTTCCGCTGGTTCGTATGGCCACGTCCCCATTGCGGAAGCCTCGGATAAAGTGTCAGATACACTATGATACGGAATCAAATGAGAAAGCACAACCCGTTTCATGCTGAATTCATGATACAGCCCAAAACATTCCGTCGGATTCATGTGTTTTTTATCATTTTCACGATCCGTTGAGAGACCGCCGCAGTCCAACACCGCCAGGTCAGAGTCTTGAAGAAATCCGAAAAGAGACGGGTCGTATGTGCTGTCAGAGGAATACGAGAAAACCGCTCCATTGTGTTCAATGCGTATGCCGTAGCATTCCGCGGAATGTGCCGTCGGATGAAAGGAAATGATTGCATCAGCGAAATGCAGTCGAACAGTCGGGTCAATCACCGATACGGGCAGATCGGGCTGATTCGCCAACAAATCGAAGGATGCGACCGGCGACCGGGGCATATAGACCGGAATCGGAAGAACGGTCTGCCCATGCTTACTTTTCATATCCATCGCATAGCGAAGAACTTGCATATCACTAATATGGTCGCTGTGGAGGTGGGTAAGTATGATCATATCCAGGCACTCGACCGGAAGGAATCGCAGAAGCTCCGCCAACACTCCGCTTCCGCAGTCAATCAGAACATTTTTGCCGCCAAACGTCAGAAGATAACCGGATGTAGGAATGCCCGCCGCGGGATAGCCGCCGGAATACCCGAGAATTCTTAAGTTCATGTTCCCCTCCTTTTTTGAGTCTTGTAATGCCGGTTGGATTTCTGCTCTTGAAATTTCCGGTTTTATGGTCGTTATTCATTCTATTTCTCAAAAAATCTCGCGATGCATTGCGCGGCAGCATAGGCAGATGACCAAGCCCACTGAAGATTATACCCGCCGCAATCCCCGTCAATATCGAGGACT